>JADIMF010000161.1 GCA_017694915.1 Candidatus Ornithospirochaeta stercoravium | reverse complement strand
TTTTCAGACTTTCTCAGACCAGAACACCCTCTTTTACAAGGTTCTCTCTGAGGGAGACGGCATCCGTAAACTGATAGCTTCTCATACCGATGCTCCTAGCTGAATCAGCATTTGCCTTGCTGTCATCGGTAAAGAAACACTCCTCAGGAGAAACATGCTCTGCTTCTGCAATGTATCTGAAGAATTCAGGATCTGGCTTATCGATATGCATTAGATGCGATGGATAGACTTTATCGAAAATAGCGTACTGTGAATGTGCATTATGGTAATCATAGTGGACATCAACGACATTCGTTCCGCATACGACGCGCATGCCATCAGCCTTAAGCTCTCTTATCACCTTATCTGTCTCAGGATTGATAATCGGAGCGAAGAATCGACCGAATATGCTCGGATTGTTATCAACACTCTTCCCTGTTTTCTCTGTGAAGATTCTCCACAGCTCATCTTCAGAGATAAGACCACGGGTATAATCACTGAGGCTTTTTCCGAGGACAGCCTCCAGCCCGCTATAGCTATGTACGCCATCAAGACCTATGAATTCAGCAATCTTTCCTGCGGTGTCGTGATTCGTGACATATACACCGCCCATATCGAAAATACAGAGTCTTATCATTTCATTTCCTTGTAAAGAAGGCCAGCATCGCTGCTGGCCCGAGTATTCAGGATCCTTAATCAGCCCTTGATACCTGTTGAAGCAATACCTTCTACGAGATATCTCTGGAATGCAAGGAAGATGATGAAGATAGGGATGAGCGAGAGTGTTGCCATAGCAAACATTGCTCCCCAGTCTGATCCGGCTGTCGGGTCAGAGAACATCTTCAAAGCATAGCTGACTGGGTATGATGCAGGATCATTGAGGTAGATGAGAGGAGCAAGGAAGTCGTCCCATCTCCACATGAATGAGAATATTGCGGATGTAACGAGCGATGGCTTAATCAGAGGAAGAATAATCCTCGGGAAGATGCCATAGATGCTGCATCCATCAATTGTTGCTGCTTCATCGAGATCCGAAGGAATTCCTTTTATGAACTGCACATTCAGGAAGATGAAGAAGCCCTGTCCGAACCACTGTGGAACGATGATCGGCAAGAATGATCCAACCCATCCCATCTTATTGAAGAGGATGTACTGAGGAATCATGATCATCTGGAAAGGAAGCATCATAGCGACAAGCATGCACCCGAACCAGAAGCCCTTAAGCGCAAAGCGGCAGCGTGCGAAGCCGTAACCGACAATTGCGGACGAGATGACTGCTCCGATTGTTGAGATACCTGCAATGATGAACGAGTTCTTGAAGAATGTTCCGAACCCGTATCCTGCGAAGCCTGCCCAACCTGTGCTGTAGTTCGTTGTAATCCACGGATCCGGTAAAAGCTTTGCAGCGTTTCTCAGAATCTCATTGGAGTTCTTGAATGAACCAAGCACCATCCAGATAAGCGGATAAAGCATCACCAGTGCGAATATCACCGTGAACACGTGATATATGATTGTATGTATTTTTCTTGTTTCCTGATATCCGTGTTTCATAGCTTATGACTCGTAATATACCCACTTATTCTGGGTCTTGAAGAGAATGAGCGTCAATGTTCCTACGATGAGGATCATGAACCATGCCATAGCACAGCCGTAGCCCATCTTATTGTACGTGAACGAATTCTGGTACATATAAACCGTATAGAAAAGCGTACTGTTCCTCGGCTTACCCTGCGTGATGATGTAGCTCTGGGTGAATGCCATGAAGCCGTTTATCAGCTGGTTGATCAGGTTGAAGAAGACTGTCGGTGTAAGCATTGGAAGCGTGATCTTGAAGAAACGCTGGAATGGGCCAGCTCCTTCGATATCAGCAACCTCATAGAGAGCTATAGGAATCTGCTTCAGGCCTGAGAGGAATATAAGCATCGATGAACCGAACTGCCATACTGCAAGTATGATAAGTGTCCAGATTGCCGTATCGGTACGTCCGAGCCAAGCGATCTCACAATTGATACCTATTGCCTGCAGAAGCGAGTTGATAACACCGTCACTTGCGAACATTCTTTTCCAGAGGATTGCGATAGCAACAGATGAACCGACAATCGACGGAAGATAGAAAAGAGCACGATACAGTCCTGATGCCTTTGACTTTCTGACAAGCAGAAGTGCGATAAGGAGTGCCATGATAAGGCGCATCGGAACTGAGAATACTACATAGTACATCGTTGCCTTGAATGACTGCCAGAAAACAGGGTCATTGGTAAACATCTGCTTGAAGTTATCAAGACCGTTGAATTTCGGAGGAGACAGGATGTTGTAGCGTGTAAATGCAAAACCGAAAGACATAGCCATCGGTATGATCATGAAAGCCAGGAATCCGATTATGAAGAGGCTGGTGAACACATAACCCGCGACGCCCTGTGTATTGAGCTTCTGGGCAAATGATTTGTTCTGTTTCCTCATGATAACGGTTTTTCCAGGCTGAGGTTTCTTGTTAGCCAAAATATACCTCCTGGTTCTGATGACAAGGGAGCGCATTAGCACTCCCTGTCACAAAGGCTATTAAACTGAAAGAATCGAGTTGGATCTTGATACGTAGTCCTCAGTAGCTTCCTCTACTGTGAGATAGCCATATCTGAGTTCTTCTGCCGTTGTCTTTCCGATAGCCTCAATCTCGCCCTTTCCTGCCGGATCCGGAGCATCGATAGGTGTTGCGATAGCACCAACTGCATCAATGTAATCGAAGATTGCCTGTGTATTCTCGTCAACGAGCGGCTTGATAGCTGCTGCAACTTCTGTATTTACAGGAATTCCTCTTTCACCCATGAGGATTTCATTAGCTTCTACGCTGTTTGTGAACCAGTCGATGAATTCAGCTGCTTCCTTCTTGTGCTTGCTTGTCTCAGCAATTGAGAAGAACTGAGATGGCTTGAGGTACATAGGCTGGTTAGTTGCATCCTCAGTTGTAGGATACATCGTGATTACGAGTGGACGACCTGCTGCATTTACGATAGCGATGAACTGGTTGGAGAATGAGAAGTCATTCCATGTTGTTCCATCTGCGATCGGCTTTGTCTCAACGATATCAGGGTTCTTCTCGGAAAGGAGATCCGGGGAGATAGCTGATGGAGCATCTGCGAACCACTTTACATAGTTCCAGTGCTTGAGCATTGCTGTATCATCGCCTGCTGCGAGCTCATCAAAGAGGTGTGAGCCATATGTGCGGGCTACGATCTGCATCATGTTGATACCACCATCGTAGTATGTTGAAACGCCAGTCTTCTCATAGATTGTGTTTCCGATCTCATAGAGCTCTTCGATTGTGAGCTGATCAGGGATTGTAACACCAGCTTCCTCGACTACTGCTGGATCATAAACCATCATCGGAGCGTTGCTTCCGAGAGAGAGTGCATAGCAGTGTCCGTCGATAGAACCGGATGCGATGATCGACTCAGGAATGTTTGTTGTGTCGATTGTTCCATCCTCGAAGAACGGATTGAGATCTGCGAGAAGGCCATTCTGCTGATACTGGTTGAGATAGCTGTAATCCATCTGAACGATATCAGGCATGTTGCCGCCAGCTGCTGTTGCGCTGAGTCTGTCCCAGTATCCTGACCAGTCTGCGAATTCAGCCTTGATCACGATGTCCGGATGCTCTGACATATAGAGATCTATTGCTTTCTGGGTAACATCATTTCTGATCTGGTTTCCCCACCAGTAAATGTTAAGAGTAACCTTGCCGTCATCAGCGGCTGCTGCTTTTTCCTTATTGCCACCTGCAAATACCATTGAAGTTGCAAGGAGTGCAATCAGAAGAACAGAGAGTATCTTCTTCATTCTAAACCTCCGTGTTTGTTTACTATTCTAATATGCTTTACCTGTTTTTCAAAGGGAAATACAAGTGCCGCAAATCAAAAAAACTTTAATCAAACCTCGAAATCCGAGAAAACGAACAAGCTGTTCAGCATTGCTCGATGTTTTCCGAATCTTCTATGAGGACATCTCCGATGAAATCATCATTCTTCTCAAGATATGCCCTGCAGTCTTCCAATCTGAGGCCATCCACGCCTGAGATACGGAAACCGTAGCTTCCGAGCTTCTTTACCTCGGTACCTTCTCCCGGACGCATGTCATAAAGCCCCCTCTCCCACTTCGATGTCGCTTTCAGCGTGATGGAGACATTGCGCATCCTTATATTCTTAACCTTATGGTTTCCATAGATGAAAACGCCGTTCTCACCTTCTGCCGTGACATTCTCGAAGACCACATTCTCAATCGTTCCCGATTCCTTGCCTTCAACGCGGTTGATTGATGTGATTGTTATAGGCTCAGCAGTTCCCCACCAGCATGGAGCAAAGCGCCTTGTTTCAATTGTTATTCCGGAGAAAAGGACATTCCTGACACATCCCGGGTCCCTTATCTGGATTGAAATGGCCCTGTTAGTACCTGAGATCGTGCAGTTGGAAACCACGACATTCCGGAAATCTCCAGTACCTTCGGTTCCTATCTTGAGTGCAGCCGATGTGGATTTGAGCGTACATCCTGTTATAACGATGTTCTCACATGGACCATATTCCATGTTTCCTGCACTGCTCTTGAGGCAGATACAATCATCTGCAGCCTCGACATGGCATCCTATTATCCTGACATTAGAGCTGTGGTCGGGATCTATACCGTCAGAATTGGCAACATCAAGAGGATTGAGAATCCTGATGGTTTCTATCAGGACATCATCGCAGCCTGCAGGGTGAAGCGTCCAGAATGGAGCGTTTGTAAGCGTTACATCACGTACCGTCACATGCTTACAAGCCTCAAGATAGATCATCGTCGGACGCGGATAAAACTCGCCTGTGACATAATACTGTGACACGCGGCTTACGAATGCATAGCAGTTTCCATCAATCACCCCAGAACCTGTTATCGCGATGTCTTCAGCGCCATAGGCATAGATGAATGCATATGACGGTTTGAGAGTGACAGGCGTTCCCGCGATATCTACACCGGTATCCTTCACACCTTTGTTTGGGTTGAGGTAATCAGCGAGAACGGGTGTTGCCAGAAGCTTCGAGCCTCTTTCTACATAGAGCTCTACCCCGCTTTTAAGGACAAGAGAAGATGAGAGGTATACGCGGCAGCCTCCGACGATGACTCTTCCACCGCCTTCTTCATGCGCTTTATCTATAGCGGCCTGAATAAAGCTTCTATCATCGCTCTTTCCATCTCCCTTTGCACCATAATCAACAACGAAATGATCCATATAACCTCCAAACATGGGTGAATTGATGATATGATAAGCCATATAAACACAGAAAGAAAGGAGACAACCGTGGACAAGAAGGAAATAATCGATGCAATCGAGAAAGTCGTCTACCGTCTGATGAATCTCGGAGGCGCAGATTACAGCGCAGATAAATCTAACTCTTCCGAGGATACGAATCATGGAGTAATCGCCCGAGACTGGGGTATCGAGGAGTGGGACTGGCCTCAGGGCGTAGGGCTTTATGGCCTTACAAAGCTGCAGAGCTATTATAAGGATAACAGATATGATGAATTCCTCGATTCATGGTTCCAGAGGAATCTTAAGATCGGTCTGCCTTCAATCAATATAAACACAACAGCGCCATTCCTGGCTCTCATGGACCTCGTGAGAAGGACTGGTAACAAGCAGTATGAGAAGATGTGTCTCGAGAGAGCTGAATGGCTGATGAACGACCTTCCGAAGACACATGACGGAGGATTCCAGCATGTCACATCCGCTGTCGGCGACAGAAACGGTGTAAGCCTCAATGAGAATCAGATCTGGGTCGATACCCTCTTCATGGCTGTCATGTTCCTCAATCAGGCTGGCCAGTATTTCAATCGTCCTGATTTCGTGGATGAATCGGTAAAGCAGTTCCTTATCCATATAAAATATCTTTATGAGAAGACAAACGGCCTCTTCCACCACGGCTGGACATTCGACGGAATGAACAACTTCGGCGGAGTATTCTGGTGCAGAGGAAACTCATGGTTCACATACGGAGTCATCGACTATCTTGCAGCCTTCGATAAGATTCCATGCCCGGAGGGTGTCAAGAAGTATCTTGTAGATACATTCAGCAACCAGGCGGAGGCACTTGCGAAGCTTCAGGATCCTTCCGGCCTCTGGCACACTGTCCTCGATGATGAGACAAGCTATGTTGAGGCATCGGGCTCAGGCGCAATCACAGCCGGTATCGCAAAGGGCGTAAAGCTCGGAATCCTTCCGGAAAAATACAGAGCAACTGCAGAGAACGGAATAAAAGGACTTATCGGATCGATTTCAGAGGATGGAACAGTTCTCAACGTATCTGCCGGAACACCTGTTGGCATGAACAAGGATCACTACAGAAGCATCATCGTGCGCCCGATGGCTTACGGCCAGTCGCTCACGCTTCTCGCTCTTGTGGAAGCTCTTGATCTGTAAAGTAAATTTCACAGTTTCCATAGCCGGATTCTCAGCATCAGTGAATCCGGCTTTTTTTCGTGATGGCCTTCCTTGCCTCTTCAATCAAACAGACTCATAAAATACTAAAATATTAATAATTTCTGGAAATTTTAAGCTATTATGCTAAAATATTAATAGTTATGATTAATCTCGACAAATACATACTCACGCCTGATGAAATGCTTCACCGTATTGCTGATAACGAGAAAGCAAGAAGAAAGAATATGCATCTGACTCAGGAAGAACTTGCCAGACGTTCCGGTGTTTCCCTCGGCTCCTTGCGAAGATTCGAACAGACAGGAGACATATCACTTGAAAGCCTGATGAAAATAGCAATCGTTCTCAATGAAACAGATAATCTTATAAAGCTCTTCGCCGAGAGTGATCCAGAATATAAATCGATGGAGGAACTTCTGAATGCAAAACGTAGAAAAAGCTGATGTATTCGCCGGAGGAAAACATGTTGGAACATTAGCCCAGTACGACAGGACTAGAACGGCTTTCGAATACAGCGATGAATGGCTTGCAACAGGGTTTTCCATAAGTCCCTTTTCTCTACCGCTCGAAAAGAAGCTTTTCATCGCTGAAAAGGAACCTTTTGATGGGCTTTTCGGAGTTTTCGATGATACACTGCCCGATGGATGGGGACATCTTTTGACCAATCGATATCTCGAAGCGAGAGGAATCGGACGGAACTCCATCTCACCGATTACAAGGCTGTGCCTCCTTTCCGGCTTCTCTTCTGGCCTTCTTGAGTATAAGCCGAATATATATAGGAAAGAAATGGCGGAAACAGCCGCAACCTTAGACGCGTTGTTTACAGACTCTTGTAAGATAATGAATGATGAAGTCATAAGTTCCGATGCCATTGATGAGCTTTACAAGATGGGAGGATCATCAGGAGGTGCCAGACCGAAAGCAAACATCATAATAGATGATGAATTGTGGCTCGTGAAATTCCCCACTGCTATGGATGGGATGGATGCGGGCTTAAAAGAATACCGAATCAATAAGCTGGCAAGGAAATGCGGCATCGATATCCCTGATATCAAACTGATCGATTCAAAACTATGCCCAGGATTTTTTGCTTCGAAACGTTTCGACAGAGAGCATTGGAAAAGAGTACATATGGTATCCCTTTCCGGACTGCTCGAATCATCCCACCGCTTCCCTGCTCTGGATTACTCCCATCTGATGAAAGCTCTGCTGCTTATTTCAGAAAACGAAGAAGATCTTTGGAAAGCTTTCCGCCTCTGCGTTTTCAATATATTCATCGGCAATATGGATGACCATGGAAAGAATTTCGCCTTCCTTTACAGTGAGGATACACGAAGCTGGAAGCTTGCCCCTGCATATGATCTTACCTGCGTTTCCACGTACTATGGAGAACATTCAACAACAGTACTTGGCAAAGGGAAAAACATAGGAAGAGAAGACCTGCTATCCCTGGCTGATTCCTTCAGATTGGACAGGGGAAAAGCCGAAAGAGAAATACTTGAGATAGAAGAAATCATCAGGGAAGAACAACTCCTTGTTAATTCATAATCATGCGATTCTGAAACAGTTGCACCTTAATTGATTTGTTTGGTATAGTTTTCCCTGAATACCTAATCAGGTACAGGAGTGATATATGTTGACACTGTTAACAAATATGCCAAAAGATGTGCTGATTGCACAGCTCAAGGACGGCCTCGTACTCATGGTGCTTGGTATGGGTACGGTTTTCGTCTTCCTTGTCATTCTGATCTATGCTTCAAAGCTTATGAGCAAGATTGTCAGGGGCTTTGATAAGAACCACCCTGCAAGCGCACCAGTAGCGGCGGCTGCACCGAAAGCAGCAGTTCAGCAGAAAGCAGCACCCATTCAGACGGGAGATGACGCTGCAGTTGCAGCAGCTATAGCAGCTGCATATGACAGATCAAGGAATTAAAGGGGTACAGCAATGAGCAAGAAGAAAGTTGATTTCATGTGCACAGCTTTCCGTGATGGATTCCAGTCAGTTTACGGAGCTCGTGTATTCACAAAGGATTTCATGCCGGCTGTTGCAGCTGCAAGAGAAGCAGGCATTACCCATTTCGAAGCAGGTGGCGGAGCTAGATTCCAGTCCCTTTACTTCTATACAAATGAAGATGCATTCGAGATGATGGATGAATTCAGACGCGTTGCAGGTCCGGATGCAAATCTCCAGACACTCGCAAGAGGAGTCAACGTCGTAGGTCTTGATTCACAGCCAAGAGATATCATCAAGCTCCATGCACAGCTTTTCAAGAAGCATGGAATGACAACAATCAGGAACTTCGATGCACTCAACGATGTGAACAACCTCATCGATAGCGGAAAGGCTATCCACGATGCAGGCCTCAAGCACGAAGTCACAGTAACGATGATGAGCCTCCCAGAGGGCGTCACAGGAGCACACACACCAGACTTCTATGAGCGCATCCTCCGCGAGATCCTCGACGCATCCATCCCATTCGATTCAGTATGTTTCAAGGATGCATCAGGTACATCAACACCGCACAATGTATTCGAGACAATCAAGAGAGCAAGAAAGCTTCTCGGACCGAATGTGAAGATCGTATTCCATTCACACGAGACAGCAGGTGTTTCGATTGCTCAGTACATGGCAGCTCTCGACGCTGGCGCAGACAGCATCGACCTTTCAATGACACCATGCTCAGGTGGTACATGCCAGCCTGATATCCTCACAATGTGGCATGCATTCAGAGGAACAGACTACACTCTCGACGTGGACATCAACAAAGTCCGCGAAGCTGAGAAGGTATTTGAGAAGTGCATGGAAGACTACTTCCTGCCACCAGAAGCTACAGCAGTAAATCCTGAGATCCCGTTCTTCCCACTTCCGGGTGGAGCTCTCACAGCAAACACACAGATGCTCAGAGACAACGGACTCATGGACAAGTATCCTCAGATCGTTGAGGCTATGGGCGAGACAGTTGCAAAGGGCGGCTTCGGCACATCCGTAACACCTGTTTCACAGTTCTACTTCCAGCAGGCATTCAACAACGTTATGTTCGGACCTTGGAAGAAGTTCGCAGAAGGATATGGCAAGATGGTTCTCGGCTATTTCGGAAAGACACCGGTTGCTCCGGATCCGGAAGTAGTCAAGCTCGCATCTGAGCAGCTTCACCTCCAGCCTACTACGGAGAAGGTTGTTGATATCAACGATAAGGATCCGAAGAAGGGCGTTGAGGCAGCTAAGAAGATGCTTGAGGAAGCAAATCTTCCTATCACGGACGAGAATATCTTCATCGCAGCAGCATGTAAGGAAAAGGGTATCCTCTACCTCACAGGCAAGGCTAAGGTAAACGGCGTAAGACTCAAGAGCGAGATGAAGAAGGAAGCTGAGGCAAAGGCTGCAGCTGCAGCACCGAAGGCAGCAAATGCTGGCAACGGCGAGTATACAGTCACAGTCAATGGCAAGGCATATGGCGTCAAGCTCGCTGCAGGAAGTGCAACAGTCAATGGCGTACAGTATCCTTATTCAATCGCTGATGGAATCGCAGCACAGAGCGCTCCTGCACAGCAGGCTGCTCCAGTACAGGCTGCTCCTGTTCAGCAGGCAGTAGTAACAGGTGCTGAGAACATCACAGCTCCAATGCCGGGCCTCGTACTCCGCATTGAAGTCAAGGAAGGCGACGCTGTTAAGAAGGATCAGGTCATTGCAGTCATGGAAGCAATGAAGATGGAGAATGAGATCTATGCACCATGCGATGGTGTCATCTCCTCTATCGCTGTTTCTCAGGGACAGCAGCTCCAGTCCGGAGATCTTCTTATGACAATCGGCGGTGTCGTACAGGCAGCTCCAGCTGTTCAGCCAGCTCCAGTACAGGCTGCTCCTGCTCCACAGGTAGCTCCAGAGCCAGCACCGGCAGCACAGCCGGCTCCTCAGGCAGCTCCTGTAGCTCCAGCAGCAGGTGCAACAACAATCGAAGCACCAATGCCGGGTCTTGTTCTTCGCGTTTCCGTAAAGAAGGGCGATGCTGTCAAGAAAGATGATGTCGTCATGGTAATGGAAGCCATGAAGATGGAAAACGAGATTTATTCGCCGTGCGACGGAGTAGTACAGGACATCCTCGTAAATCAGGGTGACCAGCTTTCCGCAGGCACTGCACTTATAATCATCGGCTAAGGAGACTGGAAAGATGGACGCAATTTTAGCTGGACTTCAGCAGCTTCTTCTTTCCACTGGAATCTACGGATTCCTTCAGCCAGGCGGCTGGGGGAATGCCGTAATGATTCTCGTTGGATTCCTGCTGCTGTATCTTGGAATCAAGAAGGGCTTTGAGCCGCTTCTCCTGATTCCTATCGCAATGGGCTGTATCCTTTCGAACATCCCATATGCATATATCGCAAGTGTTGATCCCACATCAGGAGATGCCGGATTCATCAAGATTCTTTACGATGCAGGTATCGAGTCAGGACTCTTCCCTGTTCTTATCTTCATGGGCGTTGGCGCTATGACAGACTTCGGTCCTCTTATCGCAAACCCGAAGACATTCCTCATGGGAGCAGCCGCACAGCTTGGTATCTTCACAGCACTTATCGGAGCACTTCTCCTTTCATTCCTTCCTGGAATCAACTTCGACCTCAATGTCGCAGCTTCCATCGGAATCATCGGAGGTGCAGATGGCCCGACAGCTATCTACGTAACAAGCCGCCTTGCTCCTGAGTATCTCGGTTCTATCGCTGTAGCCGCTTACTCATACATGGCACTGGTACCTATCATCCAGCCGCCTATCATGAGAGCTCTTACAACAAAGAAAGAGAGACTCATAAGAATGCAGCAGCTCAGACCGGTATCAAAGACAGAGAAGATCGTATTCCCGATCATGGTCATCACATTCTGTGCGATTCTCCTGCCATCAGCATGCCCTCTCATCGGAGCACTGATGTTCGGTAACCTCGCAAATGAATGCGGTGTCATCAGGAGGCTTTCAGATACAATGCAGAATGCTCTCATGAACATCGTAACGATCTTCCTCGGACTCTCCGTTGGATCGAAGATGGCTGCGGAAAAGTTCCTCAACCTCGAGACACTCGGAATCCTCGTACTCGGAATGGTCGCATTCGGTGTAGGAACAGCAGGTGGTGTTCTTCTTGCAAAGCTTATGAACAAGCTCGATCCGAAGCACCCTGTTAATCCTCTCATCGGATCTGCAGGTGTATCAGCTGTACCTATGGCTGCACGTGTTTCCTCCAAGGAAGGACAGAAGGAAGATACACAGAACTTCCTCCTCATGCACGCTATGGGACCAAACGTATCCGGCGTTATCGGATCCGCGGTTGCAGCTGGAGTTCTCATCTCCGTTGTACCTACAATGCTTGCGGCAATCGTCTGATTGTCACAATCATCAGAAGAAGTCCATCCTTCGGGGTGGACTTTTCTGTTATCATATGGCTATGCCAGCAATTCTCATCATAGCCATCGTGCTGATCGTAATATATATCTGGTCAAGCTGTCTCTGGGGTTATAAGGAAAAGGAAGAGGGGCTTACTGCGGATGAATCGAAATGCTTCGATCCGAGCTGCAGGTCAATCATCATAAAACAGGACTCCGACAAAGCCGTGCTGATGATACATGGCTTCCCTACCACACCTAATATGTACAGATATGCGGCAGATAGGATGAAGTCTGAAGGATATGACGTTTACGCCCCACTCATCCCCTCCTTTGGCACTGACTGGAATGATTTCACAAAGACGAATTTCTCATCCTGGTATAAATGGATTGAGGATTACTACAAATCGCTGGAGGGGAAATACAAGGAAGTATATGTGATAGGCATTTCCATGGGAGGTGCGATGACACTGAAGATTGCAGAGCATAACAATCCTTCAGCAATTGCAGTCATAGCAGCTCCTGTTGTCTACAACTCATTCTTCAGAGACAGAATCGTGACTTCCTGGTCAGGATACCTTGGAAGGATAATCGGAATCTTCACACCTGCGATCAAACCGCATATCGTCACATCACGTCCTGAAAGCAATGATGGGAACGAGGACTGGAAAGGATATGGCGGAACATTTCCACGGCAGGGCGTATCACTCATGCATGGTCTGAAAGCAATAAGAAGGGATCTCGGGAAGATAAACTCCCCTATGATTTCCATCCATGATACAGGCGACAAAACAGTCCCGTTTGCCAATCAGGGGATAATAAAGAAGGAGACTCATACAAAGAGCGAATTCATCGTCACAACCATGGATGAGAAATACAGGCATACCCACCACACACTGCTTCAGTACCATTCGATACAGGCGGAGCTTATGGATAGAATCATCTCTTTCTTCTCGAATAATCGTTCCGCTGTGTTATAATACCAGAAAGCGAAGGAGGCAATATGCCCGGAAAGAGAGAAGATCATATCTCATGGGATGAGTATTTCATGGGAATCGCAGTACTGTCCTCAATGCGTTCGAAGGATCCGAACACGCAGGTAGGAGCCTGCATCGTATCCCCAGACAAGAAGATTGTCGGTGTCGGATACAACGGCTTCCCTATCGGATGCTCCGATGACGACCTTCCATGGGACAGGGACGGCGACTGGATCAATACAAAGTATCCATATGTATGTCATGCTGAACTTAATGCAATACTCAACTCGACGATCGCGAATCTTAAAGGCGCGACACTCTATGTAGCGCTCTTTCCGTGCAATGAATGCGCGAAAGCCATCATACAGTCCGGGATAAAGAAGATTGTCTATCTTTCCGACAAGTACGAGCATACCGATTCGACAAAGGCAAGCAAGAAGATGCTGCAGGAAGCTGGAGTTGCATTCGAGCGTCTTGCCACAAAGCGCAAGGAGCTCGTTGTATCACTTGAGGCATAGAGCATTATATGGCTATAAAACGCCATTCCTTCAGCCGATGGC
This sequence comes from Candidatus Ornithospirochaeta stercoravium, assembly GCA_017694915.1. Classification (GTDB taxonomy): domain Bacteria; phylum Spirochaetota; class Spirochaetia; order Sphaerochaetales; family Sphaerochaetaceae; genus Ornithospirochaeta; species Ornithospirochaeta stercoravium. The sequence continues at coordinate 2,709 of JADIMF010000161.1, read as the reverse complement.
TGAGGCAATAAAAAAGGGAGATGGAGATAAGGCTAAAAGGTGGATTCTGAAAGCCATAGAAACCCCGATAAGAGTCCTCAGGAGAAGATATCCTGGATACTCCCTCCCCCGCGACTGCAAGAGACTCGGGGAACTCTATCTTGAGAACAGGGTTCCCTACTCCCAGGTCGAGGATGCGATAGATGACCTTTCAGAAGATGCCAGGGACATCTGGAAGGATGATGAGGTTGGAAAATCCCTGGCATACGCCATAGCAGAAGGCGTATCGGCACTGAGAATCAAATCGCACGCGATGAGATTCGTATTCTGCTACCTCACTGCGATGAAGAAGAACGGACGCAGTGAGAAGGAGATTGAGAAGAAAGCAGAGGAGCTGCTTATTTCCTATCTTGAGACATGAATTAATGGTATCACGGCATTATCGCTTAGCGGCCATTATAGGAGAGATGATATGATTACTATCAATGGCATTCAGTACTCACCCGAAAGTGATACCACGCTTCTCGATTACCTGAGAAACACGCTTCACCTTACAGGAACGAAGGACGGCTGCTCTGAAGGAGCCTGCGGAGCATGCTCTGTCATCATAAACGGCAAACTGAGAAGAGCCTGCCGGGAAAAGCTCTCGAAGCTTGAAAACGCTGAGATAATAACTATCGAAGGTCTTTCGGAAAGGGAGAAACAGGTATACTCCTATGCCTTCGCGAAAAGAGGCGCTGTACAGTGCGGTTTCTGCACGCCCGGAATGGTAATGGCCGCAAAAGCTCTCATAGATTCAAATCCATCCCCATCTGAAGAAGACATAAGGAAGGCCATCAGAGGAAACATATGCCGCTGTACAGGCTACAAGAAGATAGAGGAAGCGATACTTCTTGCATCTGAGATGTTCAGGAATAACGCTGAAATACCTGCTGAGGATATGAATCCACGGCTGTCGGGAAACATGAAGAGGCTCGATGCTGATGAGAAGACACTCGGAACAGGAATCTATACCGACGATATCCACATAGACGGCATGCTATATGGTTCTGCACTGCGCTCACCGAAACCGAGGATCAGGCTTATAAACCTCGATACATCGGAAGCCTTGAAGGATGAAGATTGTGTAAGGATCATCACAGCAGAGGATGTTCCTGTGAACGCCCATGGCCATATTGTCGCAGACTGGCCTGTTTTGATAGCAAAAGGAAAAACATCTGCATATACAGGGGATGCCCTCTGTCTTGTGATTGCTTCAAAAGCCGAAGCACTGGAAAGAATAAAGGGCAAGATACATGTGGAGTATGAGGAACTTGATGGTGTTTACTCCCCCGAAGAGGCTGCAAAAGATGAGATAGAAGTCCATGAAGGAAGATCAAATCTCTTCGACCATGAGCATGTCTCAAGAGGAAACGCGGAGAAAGCCCTTTCCGAAAGCGATTATATCGTGGATGAGATCTACACCACTCCGTTTACAGAACATGCATTCATGGAACCTGAATGCGCTGTCGCCGTGCCATATAAGGAAGATGGTGTGTTTGTATATGCAAGCGACCAGAGCGTATTCGACGACCAGCGTGAAATAGCACGAATGCTCGGTATCGACAAGAGCAAGGTGAGAGTCAGGGCAACACTTGTCGGTGGAGGCTTCGGAGGCAAGGAAGATATGTCCGTCCAGCATCATGCGGCACTTGCTGCATGGCTGCTGAAGAAGCCTGTGAAGATAAAGCTTTCAAGGCAGGAAAGCCTCATCGTCCATCCGAAGCGTCATCCGATGAAAATGCATATAAGGCTCGGTGCAGATAAAACCGGAAGGATAAAGGGAATGAAGGCGGAGATCATTGCCGATACAGGTGCGTATGCTTCCCTTGGCGGTCCGGTTCTCCAGAGAGCATGCACTCATGCCTCAGGTCCTTATAATTATCAGAATTTTGAGATTGATGGTTATGGATATTACACGAACAACGTTCCATCAGGCGCTTTCAGAGGCTTTGGTGTAACGCAGTCTTGCTTCGCAATTGAATCAGCACTCGATGAAATGGCAAAGAAGGTCGGAATCGATCCTTTCGAGATAAGGATGATAAATGCGCTGAAGCCGGGCGATGTGATGCCGAACGGACAGATTGCCGGAATAGATACAGGAATCGTCGAATGTCTGAAAGCGGCTAAAGAAGCATATTATTCATCTGACAGAACAGGAATCGCTCTGGCTATGAAGAATAGCGGTATCGGAGTTGGTTCCGATGATACAGGACGCTGTATCCTCTCCGTGGAGGAAGGAAAGATACATATCCGGACATCAGCAGCCTGCATGGGACAAGGACTGCAGACTGTCATGCTTCAGATAGCGGCAGAGACTCTTGGATTGAAACCAGATATGTTCATCGTGGAGCCTCCTGATACAGAGCGTACTCCAGACAGCGGTACATCAACAGCATCCAGACAGACTGCATTCACAGGAGAAGCTGTAAGAAGAAGCGCTCTGAAGCTGAAGGATGCACTGACTGATCATACTCTTTCAGAGCTTGAGGGACAGGAATATTATGGTGAGTTCATCTTCAAGACCGATCCAATAACAAGCACTAAACCAAATCCTGTATCGCACCTCGCCTATTCATACTCCGCACAGGTTGCAGAGCTTGATGAGAACAACAGAGTGAAGAAGATAACAGCTGTCTGCGATGCAGGAACCGTCATAAACAGGACCTCTATCGAGGGGCAGGTTGAAGG
>JADIMF010000160.1 GCA_017694915.1 Candidatus Ornithospirochaeta stercoravium | reverse complement strand
TGTGCTATCCAGACGTATTTCCCATTCATTTCATAACCAATGCTCTCTTCTGTCGGAATACGTCCGGAGGCCAGTTCAAAAGCTATATTATACGCAGCATTCCCCTGATTATAAGCATCGTTATAAACCGTTCCGAGAAGAGTTCCCTCCTCAAGCGCTTCCCTGCCTGCCGGAGTTCCATCTATTCCAATGACAGGAATATATTTCCCATCCTGGAAGTAACCATTCTCCTTCAGCGCTTCGATTGCGCCTAATGCCATATCATCATTATTCGCAAATACAGCCTCTATTGAATCACCCGAGCGTGAAAGGAAATCATTCATTACATCCCGGCCTTTCTCTCTCGTCCATTCACCGGTATTCTCATTAAGCTTCTCTAGAGAAATTCCCGCTTCAAGCAGTGTTTCGATAAAATACTCCGTACGGAGCTCTGTATCCTGATGCCCTGTCTCCCCTTTTATAATCGCAAACTGAAGGATCCCATCATCATTCTTATCGGCTTCAGGATGAGCAAACCAGTATTCCTCCAGAATGGAGGCGGCCATGCGTCCAGCATCCTCTGCATGAGCACCGACATAATAGACCTTATCCCATTTCGCCATGTCATCTTTAACAGGTTCCCTGTTTATGAAGACAATCGGGACATTGCTTTTCCTGCATTTCTCGATGATAACCCCGGAAGCTGTACGGTCAACGGAATTGACTATTATCGCGTCATATCCATTCTCGATGAAACTCTCGATCTGTTCATTCTGTCTCTGCTGGCGCTTCTCCGCATCGAAAATCGTTACAGGAATACGGCCCTTGCTTGCATCGGCAATGGCATTGCGGATTTCCGACATGAAGGAATCATTGAAATCGTAGATTGCTACACCGATTCTCGGAGTCTCTCCGGCCCCACTGGCAAATAACAAAGTTGATGATAGCAGGAATAAAGCAATCAGAAGTTTTTTCATCGGCAATGGAAAAGCCGGTTGCCCGGCCTTTCCTCTTTTTATCATTTCTTCTTGAGATACTTGAGGCTATCAAGAGTGACAGCTGCAAGAATGATGAATCCCTTGAAGACGAACTGAAGGTTCGTATCGATACCAAGGAACGTAAGACAGTATGTAAGCGAGGTGAAGATTATAACACCTACTACAGCACCGCCTATCTTTCCTATACCACCATTGAACGAAATACCACCTACAACACAAGCTGCGATAGCGTCCATTTCATAACCCTGACCAGTACCAGCAGATGCATTAGCCCTGAAAGCTTCAAGGAATGCGCCACAGCCATAGAAAACACCAGCCATGATGAATACTCCGAGTGTTACCCAGAATACCGATATACCGGAAACAGAAGCCGCTTCAGCATTACCACCTACTGCATACATGTTCTTTCCGAATGTTGTCTTATTCCAGATAAGCCATGCAACAATTACAGCAATGATTGCAGGGATGATAAGTTTCGGGAATGTAATAGCCTGTCCATTTGCAAGATATCCGAGAAGCCATCTTCCTCCGATGAGATCCTTGATTCCACGGTCAATTGAACCAACAGGTGTTCCTGATGTACCGAAGAAGAGAAGACCATAGATGATGAGCTGTGTGGACATCGTTGAAATGAACGGATGCATCTTAAGCTTTGCCGAGAAGAATCCTGCGAACGCCGAGAAAGCCGCGCAGAGGATGATTGAAAGAATCAAAGCCATCAGAACTCTGGCAAGCATCGGTATCGGAGAGAAATCCCACGGTCCCATGCCCATGAAGGAAACGATATTCATACCCGGATGCAGGATGAGGCCTGTTGTTACAGATCCCAATGCAACCATTCGTCCTACTGAAAGGTCCGTTCCAGCAAGAAGGATAAGACCTGCTACGCCGAGAGCATAGAACATTCTCGTCGAACACTGCTCGAGAATCGTCAGGATGTTAGGAAGCGTCAGGAGGTTTCCAGCACCCTGAAGAGGAGCGAGGATGATACAGACGATGAAGAATATGAGAATCGTTATGTAAAGGCCATTTGAAAGGAAGAACTGCGAAGGCCTGAAATTCGTCTTGTAATTCAGCCACTTCATCTTCACATCTTCTGCGAAGTTCGTCTTTCCGTTTCTCAGCTCTCTGTTCTTCTGTACATGGTCAACATATGCCTGGTTCTTAGCAGCCTTGCATTTATCGATCTCATGGTTATAACGGCTCTTGGCATCGAAGAGTGCGCTCTTGGTTTCATAATCAGCAACGGACAGCTCACTCTTGAGAACCTTCGGATCGCCCGAGGAGAACTCTGAGCGGATTTTCTCCTTACGCTTCTCACCGTTTGCTTTGATCTCCTCTACTTCCTTCTGATAGTATGCCTTCGCTTTTGCCATTCTGGCGTTCTGCTTGGCATTCACAGCCTCTTCAATAGGCTTGGAAGCAGAATTTACGTAGCTTACAGCTTCTTTTGCAAGCGCATTTACCTCTGCCTTCTTTGCAGCCGCAATGCTCTTTGCCTTCTCCAGATCAGCTTTCCTTGCCTCAACTTCCCTCTCACGATCAGCGGCTTCCATCAGCTGGTTCTTCTTCAGTGCAGCAATCTCGATCTTAAGATCGGCAACACGTGTCTCACCATCTTTTCTGAGGTCTCTGAGACGCTGGGAATATTCCTGTATTTTCCTATCTTCCTCTATTGTCCTGATTTCAATATTGTTCTCCATCACACCCTCCTTATAGATACTTGGCCGAAAGCCTCAGAAGCTCTTCCTGATTCGTTTCCTTGGTATTCACGATTCCCGCAAGCCTGTGATTGGACATAACGGCAATTCTATTTGTGATACCGAGGATTTCTGGCATTTCGGAAGAAACGACTATGATTGTCTTTCCTTCCTTTGCCATTTTTATGATCAGCTGATAGATTTCATACTTCGCACCTACATCAATACCTCTGGTAGGCTCATCCATCAGGAAAATCTGCGGAGCACGTTCCATCCACTTGCCGATGATTACCTTCTGCTGGTTTCCGCCGGAAAGCGCTGTTATAAGCTCATCCGGAGATACGCATTTTGTATTCATCTGCTTGATTTCCCTCGTCGCAGCCTCATAAAGCTTCTTGTTATCAAGAAGACGCATCGTCTTATAAGCCTCGAGGTTCGTTATCGTGGTATTGAACTTGATAGTGTCCTTGCCGAACATTCCATTCAGCTTACGTTCCTCTGTTACAAGTGCAAATGAGTGATTCATGGCCTGTTTGGAGGAATGGAAACTCATCTTCTTACCACCAACAATAAGCTGTCCAGATGCTATTGTCCTGATACCGAACATCGATTCCAGAAGCTCGCTTCTTCCAGCTCCGACAAGACCATAGATACCGAAGATCTCTCCTTTCCTTACCGTGAATGAAATATCCTCAAGCACCGGATTGTATTTTGTCGTAAGATGGCTTACCTCAAGGAAGGGCTCTCCAGGAGTGTTATCCACATCAGGATAGCGTTTATCGAGAGAACGACCGACCATTGCGGCAATCAGCTCATTCATATCTGTATCGGTAGTATGCTTCTTGAAAATCATCTTTCCATCACGAAGCACCGCTACGTCATCGCATATTTCGAATATCTCATCCATCTTATGTGAGATGTAGACGAACGAGACACCTTTCTTTCTGAGATCATCGACTATGGAGAAAAGTTTCTTGACCTCTCTTTCAGTGAGAGAGCTTGTCGGCTCATCAAGAACTATAAGCTTGGCATCGTAAGAAACTGCCTTAGCTATCTCCACCATCTGTCTCTGAGAAACTGACATAGTTCTCATGACAGTCTTCGGATTGACATTCATCTTGAGGCTGGCAAAGAGATTGTTCGCTTCTCTCAGCATCCTCGCCTCATCGATTATGCCGCCTTTTGTAGGGTAACGGCCAAGAAAGAGGTTATCCGTAACAGTACGATCAAGACACTGCTGAAGCTCCTGGTGAACCATAGCAACACCATTTTCCAGAGCTTCCTTGGGTCCCTTGAATTCTACAGGATGTCCAAAGAGATTGATCTGTCCTTCGTCCTTCTCATAAATGCCGAAGAGACACTTCATCATCGTGGACTTGCCTGCACCATTCTCACCCATCAGACCGCAGACTGTTCCTTCTTCCACCGTCAGGTTGATTCCTTCGAGAACCCGGTTCTTACCGAAAGATTTCGAAAGATTCTTTATTTCCAAAACAGTTTTTCCACTCATCGCATTCCTTCCAGTGATACATAAAGGCAAAGAGTGGCGGAAGCAACGCCTCCGCCACCAACTCTTCCGTCAAATGGAATCAGTACTGGAGCTTGTCCAGGTAATCCCAGCCAGAGTTTGTCTTAACCATGTTGATAGCGAATGCGTCATAGCTGCCGACGTTTGTGAATCTATCAAGACATGATGACTCGTTCTGTCCATCGCCCTGTACGATTGTGAGATCGATGTTCAGGAGCGGTGCATAGTAGTTGAGTGCCGGAATGTAAGAAGATGAAAGGAAGTTATCTCCGGAGTTGTAGATTGTCAGGAGAACTCTCTTTGTAGGAGCGTCTGTCTGCTTGATGCCAGCGTCTCTTGATCCAGCCTGATACTCTGTCCAGTTGGAAGCATTAACACCAGTATTCTGAGCAAGAACAGCCTTTGTCTCTGCGACATAATCTACAGCTGCTGAGATCTTGTTGCCATACTGATCAGGCTCTGTGATACCTGCTGTTACGACTGCATCTCCTGTAAGTCCATCAAGAAGGTTCCTGATAACCTGGAGAGTTGCTGTTGCCTGAGCGTCAACGTTCTGAGATACGGTTCCTGTAAGTCTGCCAGCTCCGATAGCCTCGATAGCGTCAGCGTTAGCATCATAACCAAATACTGGAACACCTTCTGGATAGTTGGAAGCCTGGAGACAACCCATTGCCATACCATCGTTATTGGAGATTACCATATCGATCTGGTCACCAAGTCTTGTTGCCCAGTTCATCATAGCGTCTGTTGCTGCATTAGCATTCCATGTTGTTCCATCTGTACCTGTCATAGCACGTGAGTCAAGCTCTACAACTGGCATTGTTGTTCCACCAACGTTTGCAGAACCTTCCTGTGCAACACCTGGATCTGTTGAACCTGCCCATGTTCCGAGAGCTTCTCTGATGCCCTGTGTTCTTGCCTTGGAGTCGTTATGTCCAACGTCGCCGATGCAGAGTACGTATCCGATAACTCCATCACCATTGCGGTCAACAACAGCTGGATCTGCATTTGCAAGGAAGTCGACAATAAGCTGGCCCTGAACTGCTCCACCGCCTGCTGCATCGAATCCAACATAGTATGTCTTGTCGTTCCAGTTCATTACGTCCATGTCGATAACGCCTGTAACCGGATCGGAAGGCTGTCTATTGAAGAACACTACCGGCTTCTGGTTGTTAGGAACAACAGCGTTTTTTTCACCTGCGCCCTGTGCGAAAACCGATGTGCAGAATACTGCAACCAGGAGAATTGCCACTACGAACTTTCTCATTAAAACCTCCTAGCAGACAGGAAAACTGCCTGCGATATGTTTTACCTCTGAAAAGAGTTTCCCACCCATTTTCAGAGCCGTACATATAGGATTTTTCTGAAAACATCGGAAATTTTTGGAATTAGGCCTTCGGTTTTCTTCTTCTGCCGGAATAAGAAGAGAAAGAAAGAACACCCAGAGAAGTCGTACCTTCCCCCTCGATTCCATCGTTGAATACTGTCGCTTTTGCTTTGTAATCAATCTTGCCTAGCGGTGTTTTCATTGCACCGAAGAAGGCAAGATTATCATTGATGAACTCTCCTTCAAATTGAGATTTCATGCCAAGAAATGATAGAAATCCATGGACAACTGTATTCTCTGCAGTGAATTCTAGTGTTCCTGAAAACTTGCCAAGAGGAGTCATGACAGAGATATCAAAGGATCTCTGCATCAAGCATACCTCTGATCGTGAACGTACCATGCTTATCGGTAACACCATTGCCGGTGATACGGAGATGATCTACGCTACCCCTTATCGTGAACTCTATCTTCCCGATATAGGAATCAACTGTGCCGGAGACCTCAAAGCCATCCTCACCCACGATATGCCCTGAAAAAGCCCCTGCATACCCTATGAATGAATACTGTCCGTTGATTTCCTCATTTTCAGAGAGCGTGAAATCAAAGACAGCAGGAAAATCTCCATAGAACGTATCTATCTCAGCACGAACGAAGCTCATGCTTATATATTAGCAGGGAGAAACGTTATCCGCAAACCAATAATCGGCTGCGGATAATATATCATCAATGGAAATTCTGATATT
>JADIMF010000026.1 GCA_017694915.1 Candidatus Ornithospirochaeta stercoravium | reverse complement strand
GATTGAGGATTCTCCTCGATATCGTGGACAGTGCCCTCTGCTATAACGCGGCCTCCATTCGCGCCGGCATCTGGCCCCATCTCTATAAGCCAGTCAGAATCCTTCAGCACTTCCGTATCATGATCGACAAGAACCACTGTATTACCATCACGTACAAGATCGTGCATCACGGCTTTCAGCCCCTCTATATTCGCAGGATGAAGACCGATTGACGGCTCATCGAGAACATAGAGAACGCCTGTAGTACGGTTTCTGACAGCCCTCGCAAGCTGCATGCGCTGCCTCTCTCCTGTAGATAACGTGCTTGTTGCCCTGTCGAGGGTGAGGTACCCAAGTCCTAGATCCATAAGCCTTCGGGCAGTATCAAGAAATGATTCAACGATGTTATCAGCCATCGGCTTCATAGAGGAAGGAAGCGAAGAAGGGATCTTCCCCACCCAATTCACCAGATCTGAAAGCGTCATACTGCATGCTTCATCGAGGGATTTCCCCATGATACGAGGAGCTCTTGCCGCTTCTGAAAGCCTTGAGCCATGGCATGACGGACAGATATCCTCCTTCAGGAATTTCTCCACCCTTTTCATTCCGCTCTCATCCTTCACTTTCGCCAGCGCATTCTCTACCGTATAGACTGCGTTGTAATAGGTGAAATCGAGTTCTCCCGCCTGATTGGAATTTTTCGCCTTATAGAGGATATGGCGTTTCTCTGCCGGTCCATTGTAGACGATATCCTTCTCTTTATCCGTAAGATCCCTGAATGGGATATCCGTACGAACTCCCATCGCACGGCAGACATCGACCATAAGCGACCACATCAGTGAATTCCAAGGAGCAACAGCTCCTTCTTCTATTGTCAGCGATTCATCAGGGACAAGAGTGGATCTGTCTACAGTTCGCACGATTCCTGTGCCATCACACTCTTGGCATGCTCCCTGGCTGTTGAATGAAAGCTCCTCAGCGCTAGGTGCATAAAACTTCTCTCCGCAGACAGGACACACCAGCTCATCACCATGCGCTACAGCAAGTGTCGGCTCGACATAATGTCCGTTCGGGCATCTATGGGATGCGAGACGGGAATACATGAGACGAAGTGAATTGAGAAGCTCGCTTCCTGTTCCGAATGTACTTCTGATACCGGGAATGCCGGGACGCTGACGAAGAGCGAGAGCCGCGGGGATATACAGAACCTCATCAACCCATGCACGCTCGGCTTCAGTCATCCTTCTTCTGGTATAAGTTGACAAAGACTCAAGATAACGCCTTGAGCCCTCTGCATACAAAACACCTAATGCAAGCGAAGATTTCCCTGAACCGGAGACACCGGCTATGCCGACGATTTTTCCGAGAGGGATATCAACATCGATATTCTTGAGATTATGAACGCGCGCACCACGCACGAGAATCTTATCAGGCATCAGATATGCTTCCAGCTTCTCACAACAGCCTCTACATCCTCACCTTCTATATAAGAAGAGAGAAGGATGAATGCGGCTGTTGAAGCCTTTCTTCTGATGGATTCCCTTCCCCATGAAGAGAACGGCAGAAGAACCGAGATAGTCTTTCTGTCCTTACCTGAGAACCCGAGATAAACAGTACCGACTGCCTTGCCTTCATCTGTATCAGGACCAGCGACACCAGTGACTGACACGGAATAATCAGAGGAGAAAATCTTTCTAGCACCATCAGCCATCATCTCAGCACATTCGAATGACACCGTTCCATGCTTATCGATAATATCCTCGGGAACACCTAGCACATTGATCTTCGCGGAAGCTGCATATGATGTGACGGAACCAAGCATGAATGATGACGAGCCTGGACGAGATGTAAGAAGCTCTGATATCAGGCCACCGGTACAGCTTTCCGCCGCAGATACTGTCGCGTTATGCTTCTTCAGCGTATCGATGAGAATACCTAGAGCATCCTTGTCCCCTGTCTCGATTCTGTGAAGGCCAACCATATCTCTCAACTTTCCAATAGCAGCATTTCTCTCATCTGACGTCTTCCCGGACACATAGACGGAAATGCGGTAATCCTGGAATCTTGTTCCCCAGTCAAGATCAGGGTCGGCTTCCTCAAAAAGTTCCTCAAGCTTCGCCTCTGCCGTGATGAATGATGAATACTCATCACGCTCGGCATCAGGCAGGTCAAGCTTCTTCCTGATAAGAGGAAGAACCGTATCATAGAACATCGGGTGCATTTCCCTTGGAGGTCCCGGAAGCGAGACGATAAGAGTATTTCCAGCGTATCCATAGAAGCCTGGAGCCGTACCGTTATTGTTCGGAATCGTATCGAAGCCTTCAGGTATCATGGCCTGACGTGAATTTGCGCCATATGCCTTATCGCCGAGCTTTGCAAGAAGGAAATCCCAGGACTTCTCATCCCTGATAAGCTTCTTACCTGCGCTTTCCGCGATGACAGACCGTGTCATATCATCGCAGGTCGGTCCAAGACCACCTGTTATGATAATAAGATCGGAGGAAGCAATCGCCTCCTCCAGAACCTTCTCTATAGTCCCGTCATCGGGAAGGACTATTATCTCCGAGACATGGACACCTATCGAGGTTAGCTCGTGGCTTATAAGAGAGCCATGCTTATCCTGGATGATTCCCCTCGTAAGTTCCGTGCCGATTACTATGATTTCAGCTTTCACTTATTTACCTTCTTCCTGATTACGCTCACAAGCTTCATCACGGCACCAATGATAAGGATACCGTAGGAAGCATATACAGCGATATGCGCGAAGAGATCTATATGACGGACATAGAAAGTATCAGGATTGCTTTCATGCATATATACAGGCACATGATAAAGCTTCCATCCCATCTCGAACGGAACCATCTCATCGTGCATCTTGCCGTCAGGAGTAATAAGGCAGGTAATACCGCTGTTGGTACCTCTTATCACAGCCTTCCTTGTCTCTATGGCTCTCATTGAACCCATGGCGGCATGCTGCATCTCTGCAGAGACTCTCTTCGACCAGTTGTCATTTGACATATTGACGATGAGATCCGCTCCGTTTGCGACAAACTCAGCTGAAAGATATCCGAATACATCCTCAAAACAGATCGGCGTTGAGAACTTAACACCATCGGAATTGAATACAACAGGCTCAGTTCCCTGCAGCCACCAGTTGTAATCATTGGCAAGCAGGAGGTTATAAAGCCATGGCAGCTCTTCCTCATATGGGAAATACTCCGTAAACGGCACAAGATGCTGCTTGCGGTATGTTTCCTTGATTTCCCCTTCATCGAAAAGGATTACAGTGTTGTAATCCATTCTGTTCGTACTTCCATCCTCAAGGATAGGCGGAAGCGATGGATCAAGAATGACACCCTCAGGGTTTCCTGTTACAAGAGGAACACCAAGGCCTGTTGCGAATGATACGAAGCTGTCAACAAGAGCAGCTGTCTGCTCATAACCAGAGCCTTCGACTGAATATGCTGTATGCCATGCAACCGATGGAACGAAAGCAGTCTCACTCCAGATAACAGCATCAGGCTCCGTCTCAGCCATCGCTTCAAGCGTGAATCTTCTCAGGTTGTTGAAGTTGTGAAGATATGTCGTATAGCCACCCTTCCATGAATCATGGTTATGCTGGACAGCAACGACATCCCAGACTCTGTCCGGTTCCTTTCCTCTCCACTCGGAAATCCTTACCCCGCCATAGATGAGATCTGCAACAATAAGGACAATATAGAAGATGACGAAGATGATGTTCTCCTTCAGATATGGAACGAACTTTCCTGAATTGCCTCTTACCCAATCGCAGAGATACCTGCCGAGGAATGGCTGCGGTAGTATCGCGAGGAATGCGATTCCCCAGATTCCCGTGATATCTGCAATCTGGACAAATGGCCTGAAATTATAAAGGGCATATGCAATGTTGCCATATGGAAATCCTGCGAACCAGCTCTCGCTCAGATATGCATAGGCAACCCATATGATGGCCTGGAAGAAATAACCGAAGCGCTTGAAGAAAGAATCCGCGGCCTTGAGAGCAAGGAAGCAGAGTATCATCTCAAATCCCTTGATGAAAGGGATAAGGATTATTGCAAGCGCATGGAAGCCTTTGAGCCAGTATGCGAATGTGATATAGAAAACGAATTCATAGAGAAAACCATAAGCCCACACTACTTTCCAGGATGCATTCCTGATTACGGCGAATACCGGTATAAAAGCGATAAGGGCGATAAAAGGAATTCCCCTTTCCGACATGAAGCCAGGAAAAGCGAATGAATATATGAATGCTGATAAAACTAAAACAAGAACCTCAGAACCAACGGTCCTGAGGCTTCTTCTGGATTCAAGTCCAGCTCCCAAGCTGTTATTCCTCTTCTGGTCCGGTTGTGATATCCCAGACGAAATCCTTCAGCTCCTTTCCAGGGCGGAAGATAGCGACTCCATGCCTATCAACGGCAACGACATCTCCAGTCTTCGGATTGCGTGCCTTCTCTCGGCCCTTTCTTACGCGAACCTCGAATGTTCCGAATCCGCGGAGCTCGATAACACGATTGTCCTTGAGACCATCCTTGATTTCCTCGAAAAGCTCATCGATCACAGAGTGGATATCAGTCCTGTTGATGCCAAGCTTAGCATGAAGGCTCTCGATAATCGCAGCCTTTGTGAGTTTCTGTTCCATATAGCACACTCCTCGAGAGCCGATTAGGCCATCTTATTAAATGCGTGTGCGAGTCTGCTCTTCTTCCTTGCTGCAGTATTCTTATGGATGATACCCTTTCCTGCGACACTGTCGAGGAGCTTGTTGCTCTCTGCAAGTGCTGTTGCTGCAGCGGCCTTATCTCCAGCAGCTACTGCTGCGTCGAACTTCTTTATAGCTGTGCGAACCGTGCTCTTTGCAGCATGATTGCGAAGACGGCGCTTTGCTTCCTGACGTTCTCTCTTCTCTGCGGACTTGTTAGCCATTTATTCCTCCAAACAAAATTCCAATCGTTTAATACAATCAAATTGCTGTCATCATCTGACAGCGTTACAGAAATTATCATAAAGGAAATTATGAGTCAACACTTTGTCATATAATGTTTTAACTGAAGCATATATCAATGTTTGATAAATGCAGAGAAAGCCTCTGGAACGATTGATAAATGAAAGCATCTCCAACACAGAGCATTGACATGGCATTGCGACCGGAAACAGCAGTAAAATCATAAGAATTCTGAGATAAACCACATAAAATACAAAGCATAACTGTCTTCTTCAACCGTAATTCAACTGATTGTCACCTGATTATCAAAAAATTCAACTGATTATATTTCTTACAATATAAGGAATTAGCTGTTTTCATCAACTGATTATCACCTGAAAACACAGGTTATATAGAGATAATAAAGACCTGCTGTATTTCAAGCAGGCCAACAAACGGACAATCAGCAATAGTTACTGAATGGCCTCCTCAGAACCAGATTCCGTTGTACCATCTGAAAAGTTTTTGGTGACATACCAAGTCTGATGATCTGTTTCTCCAGTAGAACTAGCTTCTTTTATTTTTTCCTCTAAGCTAGTCTTTACAACCTCGTGATCATTCGAGCGTTCTTTCCAGATAGCAGGCTTAGCTACAGTCGTACTGCCGTCGTTTGTATAGCTAATTGTGCAGTCAGAAGCATCAACTTTGCTCTCATAAATAAGTAAAGCGTTTGAACCTATACTATCAACACCAATGCCACCCCAATCAAGGTTCTCAAAATTAATATTACCTTTAAGAGTTACATTTCCTCCTCTGACGAGCATACCTACATCAGCATCCTTGATTGTAACATCGCTAAAAGTCACCTTAATCTGATTTTCAGTATCAGGTGCATATACCCTTATTGCATATTCACCATCCCAATCCTCAGCCCCTGTTCCATCATTAGTATCTATTCCATCTACAACCACATTCTGGAATTCAACTCCATCTGCACTGATTAGCACAAACTCATCATTTGGGCCTTCCGTAAATGAAGTAGCAGGCTTTATGGTATGCTTTGCACCCTTAATAGTGACCGATGTATTCACATCGAGGTACGTTGCAAGCTCTACATCCTTAGAAAGTTCAATTGCCGAATACTTATGAGTACTATCTTTCACGGCAGCAATCATAGCTCTAAGATCTGCTTCTGAATTTGCAGCTTTTTCATTAAGTGTGAATGTTGAAGCATCCTCCCCAGGTGCATAGAACATCCAGCCTTTTGTATCCTTGCTTGGCTGATCAGAATAGCGAACTTCCCAGCTATCAAGACCATTAATGACAGTCTGTCCAGCTTTCTTGAAATTATCATCCGTAATATTAGAAGCGGCACCATAATTTTCTGCAACAGCTTCCATCCATACACCATCAATGCCTTCAGTGCTTTCAAATGTTACAGTTGACGGCTTATGATTAGGATTGCCACCTACTCCATTAATCTGGATGATATTCTTATTTCCATACCAATCTGATCCAACTGCTGTGAGACCATCAATTTTTACCGTAGATGAAGAAATGTTGATAGGTGCTTTGAGCGGCTTATCGGTAAACTCAATATTCCTGAGTGTTACACCAGTAGCTGTATGAACATTTATACCAGCTAACTCTTCATCTGTTGTAATTGTTACATTCTCAAGTGTTGAGCCCGTGCCCTGAATAAGAATGACAAATGGTTCTGCAGCAACTCTTGTCTGAGCGGCATTGCTTGCATCAATCTTTACATTCTTAAGCGACAAGCCATTTTTCAGAATCAATGCAACAGCCTGCTCATCTCCTACTGACTCTGTAGTCTGAAGTTCTATTGTGTTACCATTTCCATTGATTTTTCCACTCAGATTTACAAGATCTTTAGGATTCAGTTTAAGAGTTCCTGTAAGACGAGCTTCACCACCATCTGCAAGTACATTCTGCAGTTCGTAAAGATCCGCTACAGGTGTTCCTGAAGGTGTGCCGCCACCAGGAATTGGTACTATTACATAATTTGGCCGACATGCTGTAATAGCAAGAAGCATGACAGCTATTCCAATGATAGAGATTATAGTCTTCTTCATTGTTTCCTCCGATTCAATCGGTAGTAGAATACCCCCCCCGTAGTATCTTGTCAAGTAAAATCAGAGAAATCGTGAATTGTTTTACGTTGAGAAGAGCTCTTCTTCGTATTCTTCGGACACTTCCCAGTATCCTGTTGCACTGTTGAATGAGATCTCTGAGAATGGAATGGCTATCGTACGGCCTTCACTACCCTGTACGGTTATCTTTCTCGAGAGAATATTGATTTCACTTACTCTCCAGAGCTCATGATCGAGTCTTATCTTAGTACCTTCAGGCGGGCATCCAGCCTTCTCTTCCATGTAGTAGTCATACTCATATGCAAGACAGCAGAGAAGACGTCCGCAGGGACCGGAAATCTTTGCAGAGTTGAGAGAAAGATTCTGTTCCTTGGCCATCTTGATAGTCACAGGCTCCATTTCCCTTGTCATGAGATGGCAACAGTAATCACGGCCGCAGACAGAAAGCCCTCCGATAAGCCTAGATTCATCCCTTACACCGATTTGTCTGAGCTCTATTCTCATTCTGAATACAGAGACCAGATCCTTTACAAGCTCACGAAAATCGACACGCTCATCTGCGGTGAAGAAGAATATGACCTTTGGTTCCCCTAGAAGGAAATGTGTTGTGACAAGCTTCATCTGGAGATTATGCTTTCTTATCTTCTCACGGCAGATACGCAGAGCTTCTTCCTCTTTCGATGTGTTCTCCGTATACCTTGCCATCTCGGAAGGCGTTGCAAGATGATCAATCCAGGGAACTTCCCCTTCCACCTTGATTCTCTCAGGTTCCTTCACAACCTGACAGCAGAAGCAGGAATCACACTGATGGGCATTCTCATCACTGGTGTATCTGACATCGTCCTCTTCGTTCTCTCCTTTAAAATGGAGGCAGGCACCGCGGACATCGGCAGAACCAGGAACATATGGGCTTCCCGGAAGTGGAGCTGGTCCGACTACAATACCGAGGTCAAGCCCGAAACGTGTGTCATATACAACAGGAGTTCCTGCATAAAGAATACTATCCCACGCACATAGACATACATCGTTGTATGATGGGTTCTTGATTACATATACATATGCGTAGTCATCTTCTTCTGCCGGATTATGCTTCATATCCTCAAAAAGCTAACACATAGATGGTAATTCAGCAAGACTTAAGCTAACATCGCATTATGACAATCGAAAGCTTAGGTGGGCGTTTCATACTTGCCCCGCTTGCAGGATATACAGATAAGGCTTTCCGAGAGATAGCCAGGGAAAAAGGCGCGGATGCGGCGGTTACTGAGATGGTAAGCGCTGAAGGTCTTGCCAGGGATGGAGAGAAGACAAAGGCGCTTCTTGAAAGGTTTCCGGGAGAGGAAAGACTTATCATCCAGATATTCGCTTCATCCGATGATCCTGTCGAAAGGTGCATGGATAATCTCCTTCAGTACAATCCATCTGTCATAGATATTAACTGCGGCTGTCCGGTTCCGAAGGTTGTGAAGACAGGTGCAGGTTCTGCCCTCATGAAGAATCCTGAGATGATCGGGAAGATAATCAGGACGATTAAGAAGCATACTGATATCCCAGTGTCTGTGAAATTCAGACTCGGATGGGACAGTTCATCAATAAACTACCTTGAATTCGCTGGCATCGCGGCAGAGGCGGGAGCGGAGATGCTCACGCTTCATGCAAGAACGAGAGCTCAGGGATACAGCGGCTTTGCAGAAAAGGAAGCTTTCAGAATCCTCGCCGATCACTTCTCCGATAGCGATATCCTCATATTCGGCTCCGGTGACGTATTCACACCGGAAGATGCGCTTTCGCTTATAAACGACTACTCGCTTGACGGCGTCATGTTCGCAAGAGGAGCTATCGGGAATCCATTCATCTTCAGGGAGACGAAAGAGCTCGTAGCAAACGGCAGCTATTCCCTTCCTTCGCTTGATGAGAAGATAGAGACGGCAAAAAAGCATCTCCGCCTCATGATTGATTATTACGGTGAGAATATCGCATGCCGCGAGATGCGTAAGCACCTCATGGCTTATATCAAAGGAATAAAAGGCAGCGCAAAAACAAAGCTCGCCATCTCCTCTGCTGTGACAGAGAAGGAAATGATAGAGGCCCTATCCCTTCTCTCCGAATAATCGATTTTTTCTTTTTCTTTTGATTTCCGCTTTCCAGTATGGTAGCGTTTTAATCAAAGGAGATTGGTTAATATGCGAGTTCTGCTGCTTGGATCAGGCGCAAAGGATCATGCTGTGGCCTGGTGGTTCAGCAAAAGCTGCTATCTTTCAGAGCTTTATGTGGCACAGGGTAATCTTGCCACAGGAAGATTTGCCATAAATCTTTCAGATGTGAATCCTTCAGATCCTCAGTCTGTCTATGAAGCATGCAGGAAGCATAAAATAGACTATGTTTTCATAGGAACGGAAGCTCCGCTTTTCACCGGCGTAGTGAAATTCCTCAATGAACGCGGAATAAAGACATTCGGAGCTCCGGAGGGTTCGATAAAACTTGAAGGCGACAGAGCTTTCTCACGTGCATTCGCAACCCGCCATAATATCCAGATACCCCGCTCTTCCCTCTTTGCGGATATGGAGGGGCTTGAAAAATACCTCGAGAGGCACAAAGGCGAATATTTCATAATAAAGAGCAATTCGATTTCCCCCTCAAGGATAATGCTCTCATCAAACGATACTGAAGCTCTTCTTAATTATGCACGGCTTCTCTTCAAGAAAGGTCCTGTCCTTCTTGAGGCATTCGTGAAAGGAACTCCTGCAAGCTGTTCGATTCTCGTGGACAGGAATGGATATGCCCTTCTTCCTGTCACCAGTGATTACACAAACAAAGCATCAGATGACACCACCCCGACAGGAGGTATGGGTGCGATTTGTCCTGTTCCTATCATAGAGGAAATCAAGGACAAGATTATCGAGAGGATCATAAACCCTACCCTTTATGGAATGCAGGTGGAGGATCTTGCATATAAAGGCATACTCACGCTTTCGCTCATGATCACACCTGAAAGGGAGCCATATCTGGTCGACTACCATGTACGCTTCAATGATCCTGCTGCGCAGGCAATGATTCCAATCATAAAAACCGACCTGATTGAAATCCTCAATGCGATGGAGAATGACAGAGTCGGATCACTGAAGATAGAGACTACAGACGAATGCACAGTTGCAGTTGTTCTGGCTTCACCTGGTTATCCAATGTATCCGGTTACGGGAATGGAGGTAGAAGGACTGACAAATGCATTCCTTGAGCCTATCGATGAAGGTCCTATCGTGTTCTGCGGCGCTATACAGAACATAGATGGTGTTCCAACTACAACAGGTGGAAGGAATCTTACGGTTGTCGGAAAAGGTCGGAATATTGCAGAAGCAAACAAGCAGGCCTATGACACAATAAAACGGAAGAGCTTCCCGAATCTCTGGTTCAGGAAAGACATAGGCAATGCCTATTTCATAAGCTGACAAAAGGAGCTGAGGCTCCTTTTCTTTTTCCTCTTGCATGTTCTCATCTTTGTGATAATCTGAAAGCACAAGATAAAGCACAAGATAAAGCACAAGATAAAGCACAACAAAGGAGAGAACATGCCACTTCCGATAAGCATACCGGATCTTATCAGCCAGAGAATAGTCGAGAACGCAAGGATTGAATACAAAAGCGACTGGAATCCAGAACGCATACTGCACACAATCTGTGCTTTTGCCAATGATATCGATAACTGGGGAGGCGGATACATAGTCATCGGCATCGATGAGGAAGATGGCATGCCCGTGAAACCGGTCAAAGGAATAGAAAAGGCATCAATAGACAGGATAAACAAGGAAATCCTTCAAACATGCAATCTCATCGAGCCGAGATACATCCCTATCGTTGAAGAAACATCATATGAAGGAAAGGAAATCATTGTGATATGGGTCCCTGGAGGAGAAGATAGGCCATATAAATGCCCGATTTCTCTCTCAGGACAGAAGTCTGCCAAGGCATATTACATAAGGAAAGTATCCTCGACCATAAAAGCAAACGGACAGGATGAAAAGGAACTCTTTTCACTTGCAAGCAAACAGCCATATGATGACAGACTTAATCTCAATGCTGAGATAGGTGATCTCAAATCAAGCCTTATATCAGAATTCCTGTATAACGTCGGAAGCGATCTCTATGAGGCTTCCCTTTCACAGCCGGTTTCTGAAACAGGATCTGCAATGCAGATCATCAGAGGCCCGAAAGAGATGCGGAAACCCATCAATGCAGGACTGATGTTCTTCAACAACAG
>JADIMF010000025.1 GCA_017694915.1 Candidatus Ornithospirochaeta stercoravium | reverse complement strand
TCCACGTGTTACTCACCCGTCCGCCGCTTCCCCTGCCGAAGCAGGATTCGCTCGACTTGCATGCTTAAGACGCGCCGCCAGCGTTCGTTCTGAGCCAGGATCGAACTCTCCGTCATTGAACCCGCTGACTCTAGGTCAGCGGAATTGTTAACTTAATCCATCCTGCCGCTCGCACGAACCGGCATTTCCTTCTACTCTGCCTTTGTTCGCTGAATTGACAGAAGCCTGCTTGGCTTCTTCTCTCTCTTTCCCTTCGCTCAAATCCAAAATATCTTTCACCTTCGCAGGTGGCTTCCGATTCTCTCAGCTTTCTCCAAGCCTGTCAAGCACCGTCGGCTTCTTTTCCGTGCTTCTCAGCACCGAGGCTGTATATTGCTCCCTTTTCCCTTCTTTGTAAACCCCTTTCCCTAACTTTTTTTGCCTTTTTTCTTACGTTTCTCGCTAATTCGTTTCAAAAGCTGAACTTATTGTCAGAAAAATTTTTTAGGTGTTATGTAACCTTTGTAATTTCTCTGCATTTTATATTCAGAAGCTTAAAAGCGAGGCTGAGGAACGCCCGTACAGACAGGCGCCCCAGCTCTGTGACACCTCTTCGGAGGAGGAAAATGCGAGGGATTTTCCAGAGGAGCTTCATAGAGTATAGCACCGAACCGCATAAAATTGAAACATTTTCTTGAAATTGTCTTAAAAGTACTGTTTTCCTATGTTGACAAACGACGTTTTCAGCGCAATATACGGGTGCTATGGAATGTGATATGACAAAGGGTAATACCCTTCGGCTTCTTTTATCTTTTTCTATTCCGCTGTTCATCGGAAATCTTTTCCAGCAGCTTTACAGCATGGTCGACACAATCGTTGTCGGACGCTTTGTAGGAGTCGATGCACTTGCCGCTGTAGGTTCTACCGGCGGCTTCAGCTTCATGGTTGTCGGTTTTGCCCAGGGCCTCACTGCGGGATTCTCTGTAATCGTCAGCCAGAGATTCGGAGCGAAGGACAACGCAATGATGAGAAAGACATATGCCATGTCCATTCTCTCATCAGCAGTTGTCTCCGTATTCATCGCGGTGATGTTCGCCCTCCTCTCGATGCCGCTCCTGCGTCTTATCGATACTCCGGAAAATATTATAGGGATGGCGAATTCCTATATACTCATCATCTACCTCGGCATCGGAACAGCAATCTACTACAACCTTTTCTCTTCAATCCTGAGAGCCGTAGGAGATGGAAGAAGCCCTGTATATTTCCTTCTCATATCATCAGCACTGAACATCGTGCTTGATCTCTTTTTCGTTATCGTGATTCCACTCGGCTGTGCCGGTGTCGCGATTGCCACGATAATCGCGCAGGGAATCAGTGCAGTCATCTCATTCTTCTATATAAAGAAGAGATTCCCGATGTTCCGCTTCCAGAAAGAGGACTGGAAACTCGATATACCTCTCTGTATAAGGCTGATGAAGATCGGAATTCCGGGAGCTGTGCAGTTCTCAGTGTGCGCTATCGGTGTAATCATCGTGCAGGCCGCCATAAACGGATTCGGTTCTGATACAGTCGCCGCATACTCTGTAGGAGGAAAGATAGAGAACGTCATCACCCAGTTCTTCCCGGCTGTCGGCATGGCGATATCGACATTCGCTGGTCAGAATCTCGGAGCAGGCAATCTGGAAAGGATCAGGAAAGGCTTCCGCACATCATTCGCGATCATGGCTGTGGGTGCTGTAATCGCTTTAGGCGTTGCAATGGTCGCTGCTGTTCCGTTCAGCCATATCTTCATGGACAAGAACACGACATCCCCTGCAATCATCGAACAGGCTGTTGAATATGTACACACAATCGCATGGTTCTTCATCCCTCTTGGAATGATCTTCATATTCCGCACAGGATGCCAGGGACTTGGTTCTGGAGCGATTCCGATGATCTCCTCGATTGCGGAGCTTGTGATGAGGGCAATTGCAGCATTCACCCTTCCGCTTGCGTTCGGATACCGGGGAATATGCTTCGCCTCACCTGTCGCATGGTGCGGTGCGGGTTTCATTCTCCCCTTCTGTTATCTCTTCCTGATGAGAAAGATCACAAGGAACATGGAGAAAAGCAGGAACCGCTGACACTTACTTGTGGTAGAATACCTCTATGCAGAGGAAGTATGCCGCCCCGATATCAAGAAGACTCATTGTCTGCTTCATGGTAGTCATGCTTGTGCCTTTCATCCTTCTTGCAAGCTATACGATATATCTCTACTCAAAAGGCGCGGAGGGAATGCTGAAGACACAGGCTGAGACTGCGCTTTCATCCGATGCGGCCTTCATGGAGGCGATAATCCAGGAATACCGGCATAAGGCTTATTCGCTCTCAGTTTCCGAAACCATAAACAAGGTTCTCGAGGAGGATGATCCGCAGAAGACAAGCGAGAACATGAAGGCAATCTACGAAGAGATGTATGCAGTGATGGCCGGTGATACATACAAAGCTGCAGCTTCCATCGTATCCAGCACGGGCAATGTAAGGATCTCAACGCATAACTTCCCTTCTGTATATGACCTCAGGACACATAGCAACGAATGGGATAACTCTAACATCATTACGCTGGCAAACAGGAACTCTGATTCCCTCAGGGCCAGCATGATATCAATAGAGGATCACAGGATTGAGAACGGATGGGAGATACTCTTCTCCGTCCTGAGAAGGACGTTCTCGGCATCCGGAGAGGTCACTGGTTATGTGATCATCGATGTATACTGCGATGCCATCACCGCGGAGATAAACAGAAGCAACCTCTTTACGGATGTCATACTTGTCGACAAATCATCATATTCCGCGATTTCACTCATTCATCCGCACATATATGGAGGATTCTCGGAATTCCCGTTCCTGAGGGAAGTTGACAGCGACACCTACTCCGTACCGATTATCGGAACATCGCTTGAGCTTACCGCGACAAGCGTGAATCCCTTCATAAGGGAAAGCTTCAGGAACTGGGCATATGTAATTGCATTCAGCCTCCTTATAGGAATACTCATATCGATAATCCTCTCTCTTATCTTCTCACGCTCCATCTCCAGGAGAATCAGGAAGATCGTCAGCAGCATGAAAAGCTTCGAGAAAGGCAACTTCGGTATAAAGCTCGAGAGAACGGGAATAAAGGAATTCGATGAGCTCTCAATCACATTCAACATAATGGTAAGACGCATAGAACTGCTTCTAGAGAAGACAAGGGAGGAAGAAGCAAAGAGTGCCGAGGCTGAGAGGAAAGCCCTGGAAAGCCAGATGAACCCGCACTTCCTTCTCAATACGCTCAACACGATCAAAGCACTTGCGAAGATGCACGGTGAGGATGATATCTACCTGACAACAATAAGGCTCGGGAAGCTCCTCAGATCCAGCATCGACAACAGGAAGAGCAATGCAACCATAAGAGAATCGCTGGATCTTGCCGAATGCTACCTTCAGATACAGAAGCTCCGATTCGGAGAGAAACTGCAGTACAGGATAAACTGCAAAGAGGATCTGATGGAGGTAGAGACTCCGAAGCTCATCATACAGACGATTGCAGAAAATGCCGTGACTCACGGACTTGGAGAAAAAGTCGGGGAATGGTTCATTGAAATAGATATCAGAGAAAGGAACGGGATGCTATGTATATCCGTTTCAGATAACGGAGTCGGCTTTCAGTCGATTCCATCGATGGATGATCTTGAGAAGAGCCAGCACACCGGGCTTTATAATATCTATAGACGGCTGCAGCTGAGATACGGCAATGATTTCACGTTCAATATCAGCTCGGTGAAGGGAGAGGGATCGGTCGTCTCGATCACCATGCCAATGGAGGAGCAATGAGAAAATACAGAGTGGTTCTCGTTGAGGATGAGGAAATAGTTCTCAGAGAGCTTGTTGAGACAATAGACTGGGCAGGTCTTGGCATGGAAGTCATCGGAACGGCAGGGGACGGTATAGAGGGAGAGGAGAAAATCCGCACGCTCTCCCCTGACATCGTTGTCACAGACATAAGGCTTCCGGGAAAGGACGGGCTGAAGATGATAGAGGATGCCTCAGTCGCAAACGGAATAATACTCTCAGGATATACAGATTTCGAATACACGAAGAAAGCGATACAGCTCGGCGTCTTCGATTATATAGAGAAACCTGTGGATGATGAGGAGCTTGAGGCTTCTCTGAGGAAACTGCGTCTCCGTATAGATGAAGAGGAGAAGGATATCGATTCTATAAGCGGAGAGGGACAAGTTGAGATCAGAAATAATATTCAGAATCACTGGATAAAAATCGCTGTCGAATATATTGAGAAGAACTATGCAAAGCAGATTGCCCTTTCCGATATAGCAAGGGAAACGAAACTCTCAGAAAGCCATCTTTCAGTGCTTTTCAAAACCGAGACAGGGATCAACTTCCTGCAGTATCTGAACGCTGTCAGGATAACCAATGCCACACACCTGCTTCTTCAGACATCGATGAATGTCACGGAAATTGCATCGGCTACAGGCTTCCCCTCCCCAGGATACTTCACGAAGATGTTCCGCCGCTTCAAGGGAATGACTCCAACTGAATACAGGAATTCACATTCAGACAAAGAGGTATGAAACGGAAGCTCGGAGGGCAGCAACGGCCTTCTCCGGCTCAACTCCCTGCAGCATGACACTTTCGACAGCGTCTCCTATCAGCTTCTGGATCTCGGACGCATATTCACCGGAATATACGGGATGGCTCCTTTCAAGATCTGAGATGAAGACTTCTCCAAAAGGCTTGTTCCTTACACCCTCACCTTTTATCACGGTATCAAGAGGCATCACGAGCCCAACCTCATCAAGATACTCATCCGCATGCTCTGCAAAGAATGCAGCAAGCTTCCAACCCGCCATTCTCTCTTTATCGCTACGGTCCGCATTGACGAGGAAGAAATGGAGGTATGAGGATGCCGATACATCGGAAACAGCATCGTCGAATACAGGGAATGGCAGAACACACCAGCTACCGCTTTCATAGAACTCAGGATTAATATCCTGCATCCTCGCCTCCTGATAAAGCCCTGAAAGGCACATGACTATGCCCTCCTCATTGAAAAGGCTTCTGGCGTTCTTGAGCGTCGGTGATCCGTAGTTGTTTCCAAGCGGTCCCCACTGACTCATGAATGATAAGGCCTTCTCCCATGCTTCCGTATTCCATATGTATGAACCGTCGGGCCCGATAAGAGAACCTCCGAGCTGCTCAACCATGGGAACGAAGAACGAAAGATAATATGGATAACGGAAATCAAAGACACGGCGTTCCAGGAGATTGTCACTGTATTCCGTCAGCTCCGCTGCAATAGATGCCACATCCTCCCAGCTTTCAGGAAGAGAGAGAGAAGCTTCATCAAGAACTGACTTGTTAACATAGAGACACCAGTTTGTATATTCTAGGGGGATACCATAGACATGGTTCTCATACGTGACGGCATTGAACGCATCCGGTATGTAGGCTTCCTGATCTATGAGACCGGATGGAATGGTATCAAGATATCCCCCTCTGAGCAGATCGGAAATCTCCTCCGACGGGAGATTGAAGAGAACGGGGCCCTCACCGGCTTCAATGGATGATGGAACCCTGTAGAGAAGCTCTGATGATGAGAACTCAGTTCTGATCACATCTATAGTAGGATTCTCCTTCTCGAATTCCTCTATCAGACGCTCTTCAAGAACTCCCCTTTTACCATCTGCGTGAGTCCAGTACTCAACAACAACCTCCTCATCTTCACAGCAGGAAGTGAGGAGGAATGGGAAAAGGAAAAACATGCTCAGAACAAAGAGAAAATGCCTCACACAATCAGTATAGCATAATCATCCCTTTCTGGAGTCATAAACAGCTGCACCTCCGAGGAAGTATCTCGAAAGGGTGAAGAAGAGAATGAACATC
Organism: Candidatus Ornithospirochaeta stercoravium; assembly: GCA_017694915.1. Lineage (GTDB taxonomy): Bacteria > Spirochaetota > Spirochaetia > Sphaerochaetales > Sphaerochaetaceae > Ornithospirochaeta > Ornithospirochaeta stercoravium. The sequence continues at coordinate 3,650 of JADIMF010000025.1, read as the reverse complement.
GGAATCGATGCAAGGAAAGCACAGGCCATCATCGCACCTTCATCAGTCATCTTCTCCTCGCTGAATTTCGTGATGTACTGAGGAATCGTCTTCATTGTCTCGCTCTGTGCGACAAGAAGCGGCCAGAGGAGGTTGTCCCACTGATTCCTGAACGAGAGGATACCGAGCGTTGCGATGACAGGTTTCGAGTTAGGAAGAACTATATGGGAATAGATCTTCGGCTCCGAAAGTCCATCAACACGTGCTGCATCGAGATACTCTGACGGGAATGTCAGCAGATACTGTCTCATCTGGAAAACACCGAAAGCGGAAACCATGAAAGGAATGATCAGACCACGATATGTGTTGATCATCTTCATTCCTGAGACAACCATGTAAAGAGGAATCATGATTGCTTCGAATGGAATCATCATCGTCGACATGATTGCCATGAATACGAAGTTCCTTCCCTTGAACTTGAATTTCGCAAGTCCATAACCGCAAAGGGACGCGAGGAATACAGTCGTAACACTGTCTGTCACAGCGATAATCAGAGAATTGAGAAGATTCCTGAAGAATGTAGGATTGTTGTTGTTTCCCATTATCGCACGATAGAAATTCGTGAAGAACGTTCTATCGGATGATGTGAAGTATTCCTTAGATGGAATCCATGTAAATGGCATTGCGAGAATCTGCTTCGCATCCATGAAGGATGCAACCATCATGAATATGATGGGGAATACTGTAAATGCGAAAACAGCAATGAGGATTATCCAGATGAGAACTTCCCAGATTGTTACCTTTCCAACGAATTTATTCATCCAGTCCTCCTTAGTATTCAACATCCTCGCTGGACTTGTTGAGCCTCAGCTGGAGATATGTGAAGATGAGCATTATCAGGAAAAGAACGATGGACATTGCACTTGCTCTTCCAAGGCGTCCGTTTCTGATACCGGTAAAGTAGATATTCATCGTGATTACATCTATAGGGAATCTTGAAGAGCCTCCCTGATAGAGCATGTACTGCGTACTGAATGTCTTGAGACACTGAAGCATTGCCATGATGGAAACCATCGCTGTCGTCGGCTTCAGAAGAGGCAGCGTTATCTTCCAGAATGTATGCCATCTGGAGGAACCGTCAACGGTAGCGGCCTCATATATCGTGTTAGGTATCGATGCAAGTCCCGTTATGAAGAGGATTACAAAGTAGCCTATGTATTTCCAGAAGTAGATCATCATTGTCGATATCTGCAGCATCGTGGAATCGACAAGCCAGTTGTAATCAACACCGGATGTCCGCATCACGAAGTTCGATATCTGATTCATCAGTCCTCTAGGATCGAAGATTATCATCCAGATTGAAGCAGCGACAACGGATGAAAGTACTGCCGGGGTGTAATACATGAGCTGGAAGAAACCGCGGTACTTATCCTTCCTGAGCTGCATCAGGAATGTTGCGATAATCAGAGATGCAATAATCATCGGAATGAATGTTCCGATAGTGAAGATCAGCGTCGCCCTGATCGAATTGGAGAGAGGAAATCCTCCGTTATCTTTTGTGAAGATATAGATATAATTTTCCAATCCGACAAAATGGCTGGTACGCGCGATTGCGCGCCGATCGGTTAATGATGTGATAAAGGCATTTATGATCGGATAAAAGCTGAACACTGCAAAGAAAACAAGGCAGGGAATAGTAAAAGCCAGTCCCCATTTTGCCTGCTTTCTTTCAATACTGTATGTCTTTTTCCTCATTATGACCTCCTAGATGGATGCCCGGAATCCGGGCATCCTGATATCAATCAAGCTTCGTCAAGAATTTCCTGACAGTTGACCTTGAGGTCACGATAAGCCTGCTCCGGTGTTACGCCCTGAAGCATTACAGCTTCAACAGCATTTCTGAGCTGAGCCTGGAATTCTGCAGATGCAGCTCCGTAATATACGACATGTCCTCTTTCGAAGTCGCCGAGGAATACATCAGAATATGGCATGTTCTTGTAAGCCTCTGATTCCATGAGCTCCTTCGTAGGCTGGATAAGCTGTACTTCTGTCAGATACTCCTCACCATGTGAAAGCATGTATGCGATAAGCTCCCATGCTGCCTTCTGAGTTGCCTTATCAGCATCTGCATTGACCATGTAATAGTGGCCATAATAGCAAGCTGCAACGTCATTGACTGCATCCTCGAATACGGGATAAGGAACAACCATCCACTCTCCGGATTCATAGAACTCAGGGTTATCTGCCTTGATTCTTGCTTCCTGATAAAGACCTGTTGTCGCCATTGCGATATCGTTGTTGTCCTTATTGAAGAGAGAGCGTGCGTTTGTATAAGTCGGTGCACCGAGGTTGAGTCCGTTCGGTCCCCACTGCTGCATGAATGTAAGAACCTTAATCCATGCTTCTTCTCCGATGATTGCCTCTGTTCCATCATCGCTGACGAGCTGACCTCCTAGCTGCTCAACCATTGGAACAAGAGTCTCGAGATAGTATGGATATCTGAAGTCATAACCACGGCGGACAAGGATGTCACCATCGCGGATTACGAGTTTCTGGGAAAGCTCAACCATGTCTTCCCATGTTCTCGGGTAATCTGTCTCAGGATCGAGACCTGCATCGCGGAATACCTTCTTGTTGATGAAGATACACCAGTTCGTAAGCTCGAGAGGAAGACCATAAACCTCGCCATCATATGTGACAGGATCGATCATTCCATCAAGATATGCATCCTTTACGGACTGTGCATCTGTATATCCTGCTGCTTCATAATCCATCGGAGCAACACGGCCAGCTACGATGTACGGATACTCATCGCTGATGGAGAGGTTGAACATAGTCGGGCCCTCGCCTGCTGCGAATGCTGTCTGTACAAGCTCGATGAGCTTTGTAGATGCCTGTCTTGTAACGTTTACAGTTACATTCGGATGCAGTTCCTGGAACTCCTTGATATATCTATCTTCAAGAGCCTGTCTGTTTACATCTTCGTGAGTCCAGAATTCGATTACGATCTGATCATTCTTCTTTTCTGCAGATCCACCTGCGAAAACCGAGAATGCCATAAGTAGAACCAATAATACGGAAATTGCTTTGCGCATTCCTGCCTCCTTCTGTTCTACTTTAATCGTCAGTCCAGCTGAGGAATTCAGCAATGAAACATTTTTTCGATTTAGTGAACAAAACCGGTGAAAACTGAAGAGATAGAACATGTAAGAGCAAGAATGTACGGAAAATTCTTAAGAAAAATTTTCAAATAGACTTTACAACATTCCCGTTTTCCGGTATAAGTCTACAGGATTGCCTGCGAGGCGTAAGCCTGCAGCTGAAATCTGGGCGTGGAAGCAATTCCTGACTCCCGGGCTGCTAGCTCAGCTGGTAGAGCAACGCCCTTTTAAGGCGTGGGTCATTGGTTCGAATCCAATGCAGCTCACAATATGTCTCCTTCGTCTAGTGGTTAGGACAACGGGTTTTCATCCCGTCAACGCGAGTTCGATCCTCGCAGGAGATGTAAAGCTCTCTTCGGAGAGCTTTTGTTTTTGTCCGTTATTCAATATGGCCGCCTGAGAAGGCGGTCATTGCTTTTATGATAACCATATTGATTTATATTGTCTTAAATACAATTACTTAATGAATATTATATGACAACACTATTAAACATGTTATTGTATGCTATG
>JADIMF010000159.1 GCA_017694915.1 Candidatus Ornithospirochaeta stercoravium | reverse complement strand
GCTCATCACCAGCCCTCCGTTTCATTAGACGGATATACCGCCTCTATATGCCCAGGAGTTATCTCCCGCCGCATACTTGCGCTTATACTCACGGACCGTGTAAGCATTCAGCCCTGCGAGCTGCGCTGTCTTCTTGTATCCGTAACCCTGCTCAAAGAGTCTTAAGCATTCCTGACGTTTCTCATTAGGAATCCTGTGACGGAGGGACGTTGTTCTTTCTTCCATGCCGTCCTCCTAGAACGTATGCCTGCTCCTGTTTCCAAGAACAGGCATTATTCATAAAATCGTTAACTCGGATTATTTTGTCTCGTCAGAGGACTTTGTCCCAACTGTGATTGTGAATGCGTCAGACTTAACCGTTTCGCCCTTTTCATTTACACATTCGATATAAGCCTCAAATGTCTGTCCATCTACAGCGTTTGCCGGTACAGAACCACCTATGATTGTATAATTCTTGAAATCTTCTTCATCTTTGGATTCAACTGCATGTCCAGCTGTTACTGTAATGTCACTCTTCTGAAGAGCACCACCCTTCTTTACATAAATATTTGATTCTGAAACTGTGAGATCTGTAATATAGTCCTCTGAAGAAAGAGTAAAATTGAGATCATCAACACCAGCCTTAGCATCATTATAACGAACAGTTACTTTATATGTTTTTCCATATTCAATTGCATCTGGAAGAGTTGTTCCCTTATCTGCGTCAGATCCTGAGCCTGTATTATACCAGATTGAAACATCTTCAGGGTCAAGTACAGTAGGCTGCTCTTCACCACTATAAGTCATATAAAGCTCAATAAATACATCACCAGCTCCATCAATTTCAGCCTTAGAATCAACAAGTATATTATCTGCCCAAATTGTGTCTGTCTCTACAAGCTTATTCTCACCTGTAGCTTTCTCATCAAATGTCCAGAATCTGTAACCCATGCTAACAGGAACAGGTGTATCATTTGGCTTATCAACAACAGTAATTGCAAAGTCTGCTGTGGAATTCTCTACATCATACATTTTACCATCTGCAAGCTCATAAGAAGCAACCTTTACAGTATATGTGTTGCCCTTCTCGAACTTATCAGTTGTTGCCATTTCATCAGTAGATGTTCCTTCATAAACATTGAGAATATAATCAAACTTTCCAGCAACTTCATCAGCAAGTGTGAAGCTCTTTGATCCATTCTCATAATTAAGTGTGAATACAGGATCACCAGCAAATGAAAGAACCTTTTTCTTTACTGCAGCAGAAATATCATGGATTGCTGAAAGCAATGTCTGATCAACAACAGTAACATTTGAAGCACCTGTGATTGAAACACTCGTGACTGTCTCAAACTTTACAGTATCGACTCCAATTACAGGAACAGTCTTTTCCGTTGTATCAAAGTCAAGCTGAGATGTTACTGTATAGCCATCTTTCGGCTCGGCATCTGGTGTGACTATTACTGCACCAGGAACTGTCTCAGGCTCACCATCAGTATAATGGATGATTACGTTGAATCCGTCCCTTGTAGGGATTTCGCCTTTAATAAAATCCTTGACCTGTACAATTTCAAGATATGATACGTCTTTATCTGTAGGCCAAGCTATTGTCTGTGGCTCACAAGCTGTAAATGCAAACAGCATAAGCGCTGCAAGCACTCCTATGAATACTTTTTTCATCGTATTCCTCTCCTCCTAAGATTTTACGGCTTTGAGTCTACCCCCCCCTTGGTAGCGATTTGTCAAGTGTTTTATTGCTTATTTTTAAAATTCGTACCTGAGTTGATGGAAATACGATGTTTGGCTATCTTTAATTTGTGACTGCAAAGGACTTTCTCAGAAATCTTTATCTTATCCCTGTATATCTATATAAAGGCCTGATAAGTCCTTTTGTAGGGCCTTGCTGCAGATATACCCCATCCTGTTCTGTTTATATGATGGAAAGTGTTAAGAAACATGGGATAATCAAGGGAACCATCATGGGTACTGCAAGATTGCTGAGATGCAGGAAGAGCTTTCTTGGCGGTCCTGATCCCGTTCCAGACGAATGGTCATGGAAAAGGATCAAGTCCGATTGGATTGCCTACAGAAAGCCTAAGGATTAATCGCAGATTGAATGAACAAAAGAGAAGAGCACCTGCATTGCTCCTTCATTATATCCGCCTTCAGGGATTATAAGGTCAGCATACTCCTTCATAGGTTCGACAAATGAATAATGCCCGGGCCTTACTACTTCAGTGTACTGCTCTATAACGCTTTCGACTGTTCTACCGCGCTCTGTTATATCTCTCTGGAGTCTTCGTATGAAACGTATATCAGCAGGAGTATCGACATAGAGCTTGAGATCAAGAAGCTCCCTCACTCTCTTATCATAGAAAACCATGATGCCATCGATTATTATGAGCTTCTTGGGCTCAACTTTAACAAATTCATCACAGCGTCTGTGATGAACAAAGTCATACTGTGGCATCATGCATGGCTTACCATTCTTGAGATCGGTGAGGTTCTCAAGCATGAGATCCATATCGAAAGCATCGGGACGATCGAAGTTGTATGCCGTTATGTTCTCATTGTTTATAAAAGGTGCACTCTTGTAGTAATTATCCTGTGCAATGAGCACAGATTCAGAGTGTGCTTCCTTAATACGGCGTACTACAGTGCTCTTTCCAGAGCCTGAACCTCCTGTTATCCCGATAAGCTTCACATCCATCTCATTCATCCTCATCCGTCTTGAGAACAGCAAGGAACGCGCTCTGAGGGATCTCTACGTTTCCAACCATCTTCATGCGCTTCTTTCCTTCCTTCTGCTTCTCAAGGAGCTTGCGCTTACGGGAGATATCACCACCATAACACTTGGCTGTAACATCCTTGCGGAAGGCAGAGACGGTCTCACGGGAGATAATCTGTCCACCGATTGCAGCCTGGATGGCGATCTTGAACTGCTGACGCGGTATCTCCTTCTTGAGGCGTTCACATACAACCCTTCCTCTCGATTGCGCATTGCCTTTGAATACAAGCTGAGAAAGCGCATCCACAGGTTCCCCGTTAACGAGGATATCGAGGCGGACAAGCTCAGTCTGTTTGTATCCATTGACAGTATAATCGAAAGAGGCGTATCCGCGTGATATTGATTTAAGCCTGTCGTAGAAATCGAAGAGGACCTCTGCAAGCGGCATCTCATAGATAAGCTCTACTCTCTTCTCATCGAGGTAATTCATGCCTGTCTGGACACCTCGCTTCTCAAGACAAAGCGTAATGATCGGACCTACATACTGAGTCGGTGTGATGATATCAGCAGAGATATAAGGCTCCTCCGCATAATCGATACGTGTCACATCTGGATACTCAAGCGGGTTATCAATCTCGACGGTCTCGCCATTCTTCAGATGAACAATGTATCTTACGGATGGAGAAGTGAACACAATCGAAAGATCAAATTCTCTCTCAATTCTCTCCTGAACAACCTCAAGATGAAGCATACCTAAAAAGCCACATCTGAAACCGAAACCGAGAGCTGCTGAATTATCCTTCTCATAAACAAGCGATGCGTCATTGAGCTTGAGGCGTTCTATCGCATCCTGAAGCTCCTCATAATCATTGCTGTCCACAGGATAGATTGAGGAGAAGACCACAGGCTTGACTTCCTTGAATCCTGACATCGGCTCATCCGCAGGATTATCGACACGTGTTACAGTATCACCTACGCGGATGTCGGAAATCGTCTTTATACCGGCAATGAAGTATCCTACATCTCCTGCTGAAAGCTCAGCTTTCGACACAAGCTGAAGCTGGAAGATTCCAGTATCCTCCACCTTGTACTCAGCGCCGGAGTGCATGAAACGAATCATATCTCCAGGGTGGATTGTTCCAGAGAACAACCTGCAATGGACGATGACACCTCTGTACGGATCATAATGAGAATCGAAGATGAGAGCCTTCAGCGGATCTTCCTTCTTTCCCTCCGGAGGCGGAATGAGGTTTACGATTGCCTCGTAAAGAGTATCGACACCTTCTCCTGTCTTTGCAGATACAAAGCATGTGGAATCGGGATCAAGACCGAGATCGTGATCGATCTGATGCAGGCATGACGGGATATCCGCAGACGGAAGATCAATCTTGTTTATTACAGGAATGACCTCGAGATTATGCTCCATCGCGAGATAAAGGTTTGCAAGCGTCTGCGCCTCTACACCCTGTGAGGCATCGATGAGAAGGAGCGCTCCTTCGCATGATGATATAGCTCTCGAAACTTCGTATGTGAAGTCGACATGTCCCGGAGTATCTACAAGGTTAAGCTCATATTCCTCGCCATTCTTTGCCGTGTACGGGATTGTGACAGCCTGGCTCTTGATTGTGATGCCCCTTTCCCTCTCGATATCCATGTTATCGAGAATCTGTGTCTGTGCAGGGCCTCTGGATGTGACAAGGCGGGCTCGCTCGATAAAGCGGTCCGCCAGTGTGGATTTCCCATGATCTATATGGGCTATAATACAGAAATTACGTTTATGAAGCGTATCTATCATACAAGATCCGTTGTATGCTGGATCGGCGGGAATCCGAACATCTCCCTGATTTCCTTATCATCCAGCGTTTCTTTCTCAACAAGCGCGTCAGTCAGGGCATCCAGCTGATCGCGATGCTCTGTAAGGATATTCCTTGTCTCGTCCATGCACTTCTTAAGGATCTTCCCGACCTCAGCGTCTATACGCTTTGCGGTCTCTTCAGAATAATCCTTATGGCGTGCTATCTCACGACCTAGGAACAATGGCTCATCATCATCTGCAAGAGAGATGAATCCGAGATCTGACATACCCCACTCTGTAACCATGCGGCGTGCCATCTCAGTAGCCTGCTTTATATCATTCGACGTGCCTGTAGTTGTCTCACCATATACGATATCCTCAGCTACATATCCGCCCATGCATATCTTGATTCTGTCCTCAAGGTATGATCTGTTCTTCGTATATGTATCCTTCTCAGGAAGACTCATCGTAAGGCCAAGAGCTCTTCCGTGTGGGATAATAGTAACCTTGTGAAGAGGATCGGTATACTTCAGATAGTAATGAAGAAGCGTATGTCCTGCCTCATGATAAGCAGTAGCCTTCTTCTCCTCATCTGTCATGTATACAGATTCCCTTGCGACACCTAGAAGTATCTTGTCCCTTGCTCTCTCGAAATCATCCATGTTAACAGTCTGCCTGTTCGCACGAGCTGCAAAGAGAGCTGCCTCATTGACGAGATTAGCAAGATCGGCACCTGAAGAACCAGGAGTTGCACGTGCAATCCTATCAAGTTCAACATCGCTTTCAAGCTTTACCTTCTTCGTATGTATACGGAGAATATCGAGACGTTCCTGAACATCAGGAAGAGCAACGACAACCTGCCTGTCAAAACGACCAGGCCTCAGAAGAGCCGGATCAAGAACGTCTGGCCTGTTCGTTGCAGCCATTACGATGACTCCGGGATCTGAAGAGAATCCGTCCATCTCAACGAGCATCTGATTGAGTGCCTGCTCCCTTTCATCGTGACCACCGCCAAGACCTGCGCCACGAGCACGGCCAACAGCATCGAGCTCATCGATGAAGATGATACAAGGAGCATTCTTCCTAGCCTCTGCAAAGAGATCACGGACACGGGCTGCACCCATACCTACGAACATCTCAACAAAGTCTGAACCGGAGGTGTGAAGGAATGTAACGCCAGCCTCACCTGCGACAGCTCTTGCAAGGAGAGTCTTACCTGTTCCCGGAGGTCCTACGAGAAGGACACCGCGAGGAATTCTTGCTCCGATCTTGACGAAGCGATCAGGATGCTTGAGGAAATCAACGACTTCCTGAAGCTCATTCTTTGCCTCTTTCTGCCCTGCAACATCGGAGAAGAACACCTTCTTGTCATTCTTTCCGTACATCTGGGCATGGCTCTTACCGAATGAGTTCATCATTCTGTTTCCACCGGCAGCTCCCGTCTGTCTCATGATCATCACGATCATGACGATGAAGATTACCCAAGGCAGCAGCTGGATGAGGATATACCAGAATGGAGTCGGCTGAACCGCACCTGAAACATCTATGCCATACTCTTTTAGAGTATCTATAAGCGACATATCGTAATAAGGGATGCGGCATGTGCCTTCAGCACCATTCGAAAGCGTGTAATTTATTACCTGATTCTCTACTATCGTGGCACGGGCAACAGAACCTGATTCAGCATATGCAAGGAATGCAGAATAAGATGTCTCCGTCCTCTGGACAGCAGATGTATCTGTCATGAAAACATAGGCAAATGAGATGATGAGAAGTATAAGTGCTGCAAGTGCAAGACGATTACGTCTGGCGCTTCCTTTATTGTTGTTTCCACCACCATGCCCACCTGAGCCATTATCGCTTCCCCAGTACCTATACTGGTCGTAAATATTCTTCTTAGGCTTCTTGCCTTCATCCTTTTTCTCTGGAGAAGGTTCTTCCTGAGGAGAGGGCTTCTTCTCACCTTCATTCTGAGGTGTTTCACCGTTCTCCTTATAGTCTTTTTCGTCCATAGCGTTAATTTAACTTCATTCTGCATCAATAGGCAAGTGCAGAGG
>JADIMF010000024.1 GCA_017694915.1 Candidatus Ornithospirochaeta stercoravium | reverse complement strand
ATGAAGCGCTTTGCCTGCTAGTATGATGACCGGAGGACAAAATGAAGAGAGTTTTCGCAGTAATGCTTGTGGCATTCATGGCATTAGGAGCAGTTTTCGCTGCTGATATCCCTGACTATATCCCGACTGTTTCGGTATCAGGAAGAGCTGAAGTCACCATGCAGCCTGATACAGCTTCTTTCCAGATATCCGCATCATCTGTCGAAGCAACTACGGATGAGGCAAGAATAAAGACATCGGAGATGATAAACACCGCAGTATCAATTCTGATGAATTCCTTCGGAATAACGGAAGATAATCTCGCGACTTCCTACATCTCTGCCTCTCCTGAATACCAGTGGATAGATGACGAGAAGGTTCTTGTGGGACAGAGGGCTACACAGACGGTTGATGTGAAGACGAAGGATCTCGATTCCATCGGCAGCATCTATGAGGAGCTGATGAAGATCGACGGAATCACGGTTTCAGATGTCACTCTCGACAAGAAAGACAAGAGTGAGGAATACAGAGAAGCGAGAATGGAAGCTGTGAAGGATGCATATGCAAAAGCTGAAGCTTACCTCGAGGCCGCGGGGGCTGAGGTTGGAAGGATTCTATCGATAACTGATGGCTCTTCATATGCAACACCTATATACAGAACAGCAAACCTCATGCTCGCGTCTGCAGATACAGCCGCAAAGGAAGTATCTACGGAGTACTATACCGATGACATCTCTGTATCGGCATCGGTTTCGATAGTATATGAGATAGTCCAATAAGTATAATAATGCCTGCTTACTATATTGAGGCCAGGGATTATTCCCCTGGTCTCATTTTCACATTATTATTTGCAAATAAAAGAAATAATAGATAGTTAACAATCTTTACTAATGAAAAAAGCTTAACAACTCATAGCTGCTGTGAGATAATTATCCCGATGATAAGGAAAGCTGGATTCAGAGGACTCTGGTACCCGTTTACTGCGGAGGAATGCAGAGCGTACGTCGGCGATATTAAGCGGGATGGGGAAATAATCAACGGCGTGCTTCCGCATGCGGGATGGCCATACAGCGCCTCCATGATAAAGGAATATTTCTCAGGACTCTCTGAAGATGTGAAGAGGATAATCATCATATCCCCTTCGCATTATCATTATCTGAAGCCTGATCACTTCACCATCTGCACTTTCGATAAAGCAGAGACTCCGTTCGGGAATGCGGATGTCATCCCATTCACACCACGCTCATCCATCGTCTCCGACAAGGCAGTCGCAGACGAGCACGGTGTCGAGATGATACTGCCATTCATCGGAATGGCAGGAAACATATGCGTCTCGTTTGCGCTTATAAGCGAAATCACATCGCTCTCTGCACTGGACAGGCTTTCCGACGAGCTCTCAGAGAACATCGACACAGACACTGCGGTAGTCGCCTCTTCAGATTTCACCCATTACGGTCCGAGGTTCGGTTATATGCCATACGGAAGGAAAGGACTGGAGAAAGCAATTGAGAAAGACTCGGAAGCAGCATCCTTGATCGCAGGCGGTCGGACAGATGAAGTCTTCAATGCATTCAGGACCGGAACGATATGCGGGATTGCAGCAATGATGATTCTCTCCGAAACATCAAGGAAAGCCGGGCTACATGGCTGGAGGGGAATGCACGCCACATCGGCAGATTCAACAGGAGATGATGAGGATTTCGTATCGTATCAGACGATATACTGGAGATGATGATGGATTATGATAGATCACTGCTTCTGAAAACCGCCAGGAAATCACTTGAAACCTATTTCTCAGGGGAGGAATATGTGATTCCTTCTACCCAGATCAGGAGAGGCGCATTCGTAACGCTGAGAAAACATGGCACCCTCAGGGGCTGTATCGGGTACATGACAGGAATAGAACCTCTGTATAAGGAGGTTTTTATTCTCGCGCGCGATGCGGCTTTCAATGATTTCCGCTTTCCGCCTCTTGAACGAGCTGAGCTTGAGGAGCTGACGATAGAAGTTTCAGTGCTGACTGAACCGGAAAAGATCGAGACACTGGACGAATTCGTCCTATCAAGAGATGGAATCATATTCTCACAGAATGGAAGGAGGGCTGTGTTCCTTCCTCAGGTCGCCGATGAGACTGGATGGGATAAGGATACCCTTCTCTCGGAATTATCGCTCAAGGCTGGGCTTGGAAGGAACAGCTGGAAAAGCCCAGATGCTGTGTTCATGACATTCCAGGCCGAGGTATCAGATGAAAGCAATCTGTGATTACTGCTTCCGGCACTGCACTGTAGAGGAAGGAAAGACAGGATGGTGCAGAGTCAGGATCAGCAAAGATGGCAAAATGGAAAGTATCGGGCTGGGAATTGCCGCAATCGCCGATGATCCGATTGAGAAAAAGCCTCTTTACCACTTTCTGCCCGGTACGCGCACACTATCAATAGGCGGATCGGGATGCTCTCTTTCCTGCGATTTCTGCCAGAACTGGACTCTTTCCCAGACACATGTAAAAGGAGAGAAAATAGACGACAAGAATATTGTAAACACAGCTATCATACGTGGCATGCCTTCGATAAGCTTCACTTACTCCGAACCTCTTGTATGGCAGGAATATATTCTTTCCATAGCACCACTTGCTTCAGAATCGGGGCTGAAGAACGTAATGGTCACCAGCGGCACTTTCTCAAAGCAATCGCTTGAAAGGCTCCTTCCGCTCATTGATGCCTATAATATCGATTTCAAAGGAGATGAAGGCTTCTACAGGAATATATGCCATGGAAAAATGGAGCCTGTAATCCATTCAATCGAGAGAATTGCCTCAGAAGGCCGGCATCTGGAAGTCACAACGCTCATCATCGAGGAAATTCACGACGAAGCAATGATAAAATCAATGGGTAGAATGCTGAAAGCTGCCGGTGTTGAAGTCTGGCATCTGACGAGGTTTTATCCTGCATATAAAATGGATGATAGAAATCCGACATCGGAGTTTTATTTAAAGAAGTTAATTACGATAGCGAAAGAATCCGATATACCATATATCTATCCGGGAAACAGCATCATGAAAGCTGAAACACACTGCCCCGCATGCGGCCATGTGATAGACCGGTACAAAACGCAGGGCAGATGCGATGAATGCGGAGAAGAGATCTACGGGATATGGAGAGGCTAGGAAATTCTCCTTTTCCTGAGACTCTCTCCGAATGCACGAAGCTCGGAGATTGTCAGGTTATCTGCATCCGGGATTATCGCGTCATCCGGAAGTATGTACCACATGCTTCCGGAATAATCATGTCCATCCTTTACCCTGATCATGGAATTAAGATGATACGAACATAGCGTGAGTGAAACTCCGCCGGCCTCCTCCCTGTAAAAGCATTCCAGCCCGTTTTTCTCTATATTCAGTCCTAGCTCATCATGGACTATGCGGATGGCAGCATCCTCATTCTTTTCATTGCTGCCACGGTCTCCGGATGGTATTGCCACAGAAGCGGCATCTCCAAGAAGAGATGGAAGTCTTCTTCTGGAGAGAAGCACTCTTATGTTGCCATCCTTGTCTTCAGTCCACAGCAAAACACCTGTGCCCTTATATGAAAGCGAGTCCAGAAAAACTTTGAAATCCATACTTTCCTCCTGATTTAAAGGTAATGCAGAACAAGCTTCATGATGCGTAGCTGGTGTGTTGTTCCTGTGGATATTCATGTTGTAGACTGCCTTTATGAAATTTCTTATCGCATCCGACATCCATGGCTCAGAGAGAAGTGCTGAGAGAATCAGAAAGCTGTATACAGAGGGAAGCTTCGACAAGCTCCTGCTTCTGGGAGATCTGCTTTATCATGGTCCGAGGAATGATCTGCCTCCATCCTATAATCCCAAGAAGGTAATAGAGATTCTCTCAACCCTTAAAGACGAGATCATCTCCGTAAGAGGCAACTGCGAAGCGGAGGTAGATCAGATGGTCCTTCCGTTCCCAGTACTCTCTGAAAGTGCTGTCGTCTTTGCAGATGGCTATACGATTTTCATGACACATGGACACATCCACACACCGGACAAGCATCCGGGAGGATTCAATGCATTCTTCTCAGGTCATACGCATATACCGGTTCTTGAAGAGAAGAATGGCATTCTGTATCTCAATCCAGGTTCCGTCTCCATCCCGAAAGGAGGCTTTCCTCCAAGCTATGCAATCTGGGATAACGGGCTTGTTGAAGTCAGGAATCTCAATGATGATTCTACGATTCTTTCTTACCGGGGAAATAGAGAGTGACGGTGACATTTCCGTCATTCTCCTCAATACGGACATTTCCGTCATGCAGTTCCATTATCTGATAGACAATAGGAAGTCCAAGTCCAGAACCGCCTGATGTGCGGGAGGCATCACCTCTTGCCCAAGGCTCAAAGAACTGTGGAAGCGGCTGCGGAAGATGACCATGATTGCTTATCCGTATCTCAACACCACCGTCTTTATCAGAAGCTTCAAGGCGTGGCGGTTCATCATCGGAGCGGTAGTCTACGGCATTCTGCACAACCTCACAGAGCGCTCTTTCGAAAAGACCAAGATCGGCATATACCATCACATCACTTTCCGGAACTATGCACATACAGCCTTTCTTCTGCAGTACATCATCCGAAGCGGAGAGGAACGACACCTCTGATTTCTCAGCTTTGGCATCAGGTGACATGAGGAAGGAATAATATCCTACAGATTGTATCCTTGCAGCAAGAGTGTCATTCTCCTTCTTCATATCAGAAAGCAGCTTCTCATCAAGCGTGAACATGCCGTCAAGCGCGCCGTTTATAAGGAGCGAAAGCGCGGCTACAGGCGTATTGAGGTCATGGGAGATGTTCCTTATCCATTCCTTTCTTGATTTCTGATGGCGCTCAAGGTCCCTGCCGAGAGAGCTGATCGATGAACCGATCTGGGCCATCTCCTCAGTATTCTGAGTCGGGAGCTTGACATCGTAATAACCTTTGGAAAGCTCTGAAAGCGCTGTCTGAAGTTCCTTTACGCTCTTCTCGTTATGCTTTGAGACGACAGCCGCGAGAAGCGCCGCGACAATAAGCCCAATAGGAATCGAGCAGAGGAACGCAATGAGAAGCTCCTTCATCGCAAAGAGAGTCGGAGCATAGTAATTCATCCTGTAGACCAGGACGTCCATGTATCCTGCAGTAGTTCCATCGACTCTGAGCTCGATTGTGCCGGCGATATCCTGATCTGCAACAGCAGAAGGAAGGGATACCAGCATGCTCTCATCGCTGTCGTTCTGTCTGAACTCTATTCTTGATGGATATGGGGTGCCTTCTATTGTATCGATATCTATCACATACCGAGGCGGCTCTATATTCACATCGATATATGAAATCTTGCTCTGGTAATTGAGCTTCAGGCGGCCTGATGAAAATGACTTCACAGCTGTGTTACGCCTTGCAGCAGGACTCGGAAGCTGTTCATCAACAGGAGATGCTCCAAGGGAGAGCACGAAGCGTCCATCCCTGTCTCTTATGAGAAGACCGGAGATACGCTCCGTCGTATGATTGACCATCAGATCGAGCACGCCGCTTTCATCGGTGGTGCCGATACTTTCAACGGCAGTTCTAAGCGATGAGGCGAATTCCTCGAAAACCATATTCTTCCATGTCAGAGCTACCCGCCAGTTCCCGATGAAGAGTATCAGGATCTGAACAAGTATCAGCGTGAAGGAGATAAGCAGAATCGAGAGGAACAGGCGTACGAACTGATGACGCATTATCAGGCCTTCTTCCCGGAGAATCTATAGCCATAGCCGCGGACCGTATCAATCCACGTGCCAGGTCTGAGCTTTGCTCTTATGTTCTTGATGTGCGTATCAACAACGCGCTCATAGCTTTCGAAGCTGTAATCGAAGCACTCCTCGAGTATCTGTGATCGTGTAATGAGATTCGGAGCATTCGAAGCGAGATAGAACACAATACGCCATTCAGCGGCTGTAAGGGCTATTGGAGCGCCATTAATCGAGAGCACATGCTCGTTGTCATCGATAATCATCGTGTTCTCATCATCCTTGTATGTATATACATTGCTGTTGTCGCTTGAGGATTCATCAAGGCGTCTGAACAGAGCCTGTATGCGGAGAACCAGCTCCTTCGGGCTGAAAGGCTTTGTAATGTAATCATCTGCACCGAGCTCGAAACCGAGAATCCTGTCCGATTCCTCCACTCTAGCTGTCAGGAATATAACAGGAAGATGCGGAGTCTTCTCCTTCATCTCCTTCACAAATGAAAATCCATCACCATCAGGGAGCATAACATCCTGAATGAGAAGATCGGGAACTTTCGCCTGGAATGCTTCCCTTACCTCCTGGATGGTCCCGAATCCTTTTCCTTCATAACCTGAAAGGGAAAGATACTGAACAACTCCATTCCTTATAACTTCATGGTCCTCGACAATGTATATAAGCTTCATGACTCTGAGTTTCATGTATTGAGCTTCATATGGCAATAATCGTGTAAAAAACTACACCGAAAAAACAGAAAGCATTACCGTACACATATGATACCAACCTGCCCTGTGATGATGTATCATCATGATGTGCATAGAATCAGAATAGCTGACGTGATAATCATCATCCTGTATATATCCATAGTGGTGGCTTCCATCGCATTCTTCCCTGAAGGCGGTGACACATTATACGTCAGCACTGAAAGCGGAGAATATGCATACTCGCTTGATGAGGACGGAACATATCAGTTCTCAGGACCTCTGGGAATTACAACACTTGAGATCAGTGACGGCAGGGCAAGGATAATCGATTCGCCATGCAGCGGTAAGGACTGCATACGTCAGGGTTATTCGTCTGCTCTCTGCTGCATGCCGAACAGGATCATCGCCACTGTCAGGAACACGGAGGGGCTGGATGCAGAAGCAGGATAAGATTCCATACCTCGCCGCAATATCATTATTCATGAGCGCTCTTGAGATGTTCATACCGAAACCAATCCCTTTCTTCAGGCTCGGGCTTGCGAACATTCCTTTGCTTCTTGCTCTTGATATGGATATCGGGTCATTCATGCTCCTCGCGCTGATGAAGGGACTTGGAACAAGCTATGTATCAGGAAACCTCTTCTCCATATTCGGCCTCATGTCGATATCCCAATCGGTAATCTCAGCATTTGCGATGTATGCCGTTTCAAGGCTTTTCGGCAAGCATATATCAATATACGGCATTTCGATGACAGGTGCCCTTTCCAGCGCCTCGATGCAGATACTCATTGCCTCCTTATATGCAGGGAACGGAATATTCATGTTCTTTACCCCCCTTCTTTTGATATCATTCCCGGCTTCAATCATCACGGCTTTTGCATCAAGCCATATACGTATTCCCGACAGAATCAGTATCGAGAAGGATTCTGAAGACGGTAAATCAGGAATTGCCATCGCCGCAATGCTTATCTCCGGGCTTTCCGTGATGATGCTCAGGTCCCCTATCCCCGCGGCAATCTCTTTCGCGGCAGCTCTTGCCTTCCAGAAAAGCACCGGAAGAAAGATCAGACTGCTTCCTCATATCATCATGCTCGCCGTTATGGTGGTGTCATCAGCCATCACGCCTGAAGGAAAGGTGCTTTTCTCTGTTTTCTCATTCCCTGTAACGGAAGGCGCTTTGATAAGAGGCATGACATCATCACTGAGACTATCTGCGGCCCTAGCCCTTTCTCAGGGTTTCTACAAATGCATAAAGCCTTCCAGAGGAATCATCGGAGAGACGATAATCATATTCTCTGCACTTATCGGAAGGTGGGAATACACGAAAGGAAGCATAAGCGAACGTATAGAGGAAACACTTATGCTGAATAATGCTATAAAAACAGAAAATAATGCAATTAATATTCCAAATTTCACAATAATATTAATAACTGTTATTTTAATCTTCGTTTTGGTATGTGATTATCTTTTTTTCTGACACGCTTTTCAAATAAATTTCTCAAAGCTGTTGACACTCCACGGTTCTTTCAATATACACCTAAATCGAATAGGAGAAAGGAGCAAACTATGGCAGAAGTCAATGAACTCTTCCCTGGACAGAATGAACTCCAGGAGATGATCGAGAGAACAAAACGTGCTCAGCTCATCTACGCGAACTATCCACAGGAGAAAGTCGACGAGATCTTCCGTGCAGCTGCTATTGCGGCTAACAACGCAAGAATCCAGCTTGCCCAGGATGCTGTCGAAGAGACAGGGATGGGTATCATCGAAGACAAGGTCATCAAGAACCACTTTGCCGCTGAATACATCTTCCACAAGTACAAGGATGAGAAGACATGCGGCATCATCGAGAGCGACAAGGCTTTCGGTATCGAGAAGATTGCAGAGCCAAAGGGTGTTATCTGCGGTATCATCCCGACAACAAACCCGACATCAACAGCAATCTTCAAATCACTTATTTCGCTTAAGACAAGAAATGCAATAATCTTCTCACCGCACCCGAGGGCAAAGAAGTGCACATGCGATGCAGCACGCATCGTACGTGACGCAGCAGTTGCAGCAGGAGCACCTGAGGATATCATCGCTTTCATCGAAGAGCCGACAATGGAAAAGACGGATTATCTGATGAAGCATCCTCTCATCAACCTCATCCTCGCAACAGGCGGTCCGGGAATGGTTAAGTCAGCATATTCCTCAGGAAAGCCGGCAATCGGCGTAGGTGCAGGAAACACACCAGCTCTTCTTGACAAGAACTGCAACATCAAGATGGCTGTTGCATCAATTCTTATGTCAAAGACATTCGACAACGGTGTCGTATGTGCTTCCGAGCAGGCTGTCATTGTACACAAGGACATCTACTCAGAGGTCAAGAAGGAATTCAAGGAACAGGGCGCACACTTCCTTACAAAGGAAGAGCTTTCGCTTCTTGAGCCGATCATCCTCGACCCAAAGAGAGGCAGTGTAAACCCGAAGATTGTAGGTCAGCCAGCTGCTAAGATCGCAGAGATCGCAGGCTTCAAGGTTCCTGCAAACACAAAGGTTCTCATCGGAGAAGTAAAGAGAGTTGCTGTCGATGAGCCGTTTGCTCACGAGAAGCTTTCACCGGTTCTCGGAATGTATTCATGCGACAACTTCGGCGAAGGTGCGAAGATGGCTGCAGAGCTTATCGCACTCGGCGGTTTCGGTCACACATCCGTCCTCTACTGCGATGAGAAAGAGCAGGACAAGATCGACACATACGGAAAGGCTGTAAAGACAAGCAGAGTCCTCATCAACATGCCTGCATCCCAGGGCGCTATCGGAGATATCTACAACTTCCGTCTCGAGCCATCTCTCACACTTGGCTGTGGAAGCTGGGGCAACAACTCTATTTCAGAGAACGTAGGCCCAAAGCACCTGCTTAACGTAAAGACAGTAGCTGAGAGGAGGGAAAACATGCTCTGGTTCAGGCTTCCGCCTAAAGTATATTTCAAGTACGGTTCACTTCCTGTAGCTCTTCAGGAGCTCGAAGGAAAGAAGAGAGCTTTCATCGTTACGGATAGCTTCCTCTTCTCTTCCGGAATGATCGACCGCATAACTGACACTCTCGTACAGCTTGGTGTAGAGACAGAGGTGTTCCATCAGGTCAAGCCGGATCCGACACTCGGAACCATCAATATGGCTATGGAGCTCGTGAATGCTTACAAGCCGGATGTCATCATCGCAGTCGGTGGTGGATCCCCTATGGATGCTGCAAAGATTATGTGGCTTCTCTATGAGCACCCAGAGGTAAGCTTCGAGGGCCTTGCTCTGAGGTTCATGGATATCCGCAAGAGAATCTACTCGTTCCCGAACATGGGAAAGAAGGCTCAGCTTGTATGTATTCCGACAACATCCGGAACAGGCTCTGAGGTAACTCCGTTCGCTATCATCACAGACGAGAAGACAGGTATGAAGTGGGCAATTGCTGATTACGCTCTCACTCCATCAATGGCAATCGTCGACAGTGAGCTTGCAATGGGACAGCCTAAGGGACTTACAGCTTCCTGCGGTATCGACGTACTGACACATGCACTCGAGTCACTCGTATCATCAATGAGCACGGATTTCACTAATCCTCTCGCTCTTGAAGCTGCACGCCTTATCTTCAAGTACCTGCCACGCGCTTATGCAGACGGTACTGACAAGAAGGCACGTGAGAAGGTACACGATGCATCCACAATGGCTGGTATGGCATTCTCCAATGCATTCCTCGGTGTCTGCCACTCGATGGCTCATAAGCTTGGTGCTGCATTCCACGTACCACACGGAATGGCAAATGCTCTGCTTCTGACAAACGTCATCCGCTTCAATGCAAATGACACACCGACAAAGCAGGCTGCATTCCCGCAGTATGAGTACCCATCGGTAATCTCAAGATATGCTAGAGCTGCCGATTACATCTCCATGTCTCTCAATGATGAGAAGAACACGGATTACATCGCAACAACACCGAAGATGAGTATGGAAGAGAAAGTCCAGGCTCTCATCGATGGTATTGAGAAGCTGAAGAAAGAGCTCAATATCCCATCATCCATCAAGGAATGGGGTGTTGATGAGGCAGAGTTCCTCGCAGCTGTAGACGAACTGTCTGTTAAGGCATTCGACGATCAGTGTACAGGATCCAACCCGCGCTATCCTCTCATCAGCCAGATCAAGCAGCT
>JADIMF010000158.1 GCA_017694915.1 Candidatus Ornithospirochaeta stercoravium | reverse complement strand
GTATTACAAAGGCTGAAGGAAGCTAGGGAAAAGGCACAGCTTTCACAGTTGGAGCTTTCCTATCGTTCTGGTGTTTCTCAAAACATGATTACATACATCGAGACTGGTAAAAGAACGCCAACGCTTACTACTTTATTGAAACTGTGCAACGCATTGAACATAACGCCTGCTGTTCTTTTCGTAGATTCTTCCGATGATGTTAAAACAGCAAAGGCTACAGTTATCGATCTTGTTACTCGGTATATGAATTGAGTATTTGCCGTGGTATAGGAAATCGTATATAGAATCTAGGGAATAATAGGGTATATCAGGGTTATAAGTTTTAGAGGAATGAGGTATAATTCCTTATAGTAAGGAATGTTAGGGAACTTTAAGTATTTTATTGGTTAAAGCGCGATGGGGTTTTTTATTTTCCTTGCAAAATGAAAATACTAATTCCGTAACTTTATATAGTGAAAGGATATATGTTTCTGAATTTCTGAGCTGGAATCTCGGATTTTGTCGACTTTAGATAGAATCTTAGATAATTGGTTTGGATAATATAAATTGAGAGCTCCCTTGGACGCCTATTTTATCAAGAGGAGAATTTCAAATGGGAAGAAAGGAACTTCCGTTTAAGTTTTGGAAGAACGGGAAGTATTATTACTTCAAGACACCAGAGATGAAGTGCTTCAAATCAACAGGAGAGACAAACAAGGCTATGGCTATGCGGTATGCAGAAAAGGTCATAGCAGAAGGTAGGGCTGGCAAGGATAATCCATTGTTCAGAGATTATGCTGAGCCTTATTTCGACTGGGAGAGATGCCCTCATGCAACAAGGCTTAGGGCTGAAGGTAAGCATATTAGTGAACGGTATTGTAAGAACAACCGAAGACTCTTAGAGAAATATGTTTTTGATTCATCTTTAGGACGGAAGCATCTCTCTGATATAAAGCGGGGTGATCTTATTTCTTTCCGAGAACATCTAATCAAGGTGGGCGTTTCAAGGAATGTCATAAATTCAACCATGAGGACTATCTCTGTTATTTTTGGCGAGGCAGTATATCGAGAGGATATTCTATATAATCCTGCTGACAAGATCGGCAGACTTGTGACTGATAACAAGGAAGCAGGAATATTCACAGTTGAGGAGCTTGAGAAGCTTTTCTTCTCTCCTGAATTATCTCTCATATGGGAAACTCCTTCTGACTATATATGCTTTCTGATAGCAGCATTTACGGGAATGAGAAAGAGCGAGGTTCTCGCCCTCAGATGGAAGAATGTCTTCTTTAATAGGTGTTATATCCATGTAGTTGATGCATGGAAGGATGACAATCAAAAGGAGTTGGGGCTTCCTAAGAGCTATAAACCAAGGGATGTACTCATGACGGATTTCCTGTTTGAGAGACTATCTGAATACAAGTTAATAACAGCTTTCAGAAATGATGATGATCTTGTTGTCTGCAACTTTGATGGCACGCCATACACGTTGTGGCAGTGGCAGAAGATATTCAACAGGGCTATAAGCGCAATAGGCATCACGAAAGAAGAAAAGGAAAGAAGACATCTCAAGCCTCATTCCTTCAGACATTCTATCAATACCATCCTGATAACATATGGGGTCAATCCAGATATCCTTCGTAATATGCTGGGATGGGCAGATGAGCACATTCAGGGTAACTATACGCATTTCTCAATAACTGGTGTGGCTAAGGCAATAGGGAATGCATTGGAATCAAAAGATGTGAAAGTTGACAATATCTTTTCCTATGGAATGGCAATGAATCATCAGGAATGAGGAATCACACCTATTTATTATATAAGGATAACGAAAAGATGTTGAATGATGAGAAAAGAAACATGGAAATGGAGGAAGGAGCCTTTGTAATTCCTCACAAGTATTGGTTCAGACTGAAAGATTGTTGTCAGCTGAAGGGCCTTAATTACAAGACAGCTTGTAATCGTAAGTGGTTGCAGCCAAACAGAGGTAAAGAAGATGGAACAGTTGGAGGCTGTAAGGTATGGTCATATCAGACTGTCTCCGAGTGGCTCCTGAAGACTGATTCTGAAATTTAAGCAACTCATTTTCCATCTATGCCTCTTCTATTTGGGATCCCATTTAGAAGAGGCAATTCTTTTTTACTGAATGTATTATTTAGTCTTCGTACATAGAAACATCGCTTAATCCAGTGACCCCACGAATTTTGGATTAATTCAGCAAATTTCTAAGAATATCATGCTCTTCCGGTAAATGTTCTAAGAACTCAGAAAAGTCTATCTTTAGTCTATGGATATGACATCTGATATACTTTGTAAGAACTTTAACAAGACTTCTGTAATCATTGTCTAATAGAGCTATTCCTCTTTCTCCTTTCATACAAGAGAATGAAATAGGGTATAGCCTTATTTCAAATCTTTCCCAGTACTTGTGTAGCAGATATCTGTATTTATGCTTTCTCTCCTTTTGTTCTTTAGCCTTATCATAAAGAGTCATCATAGAATGGACTATTGTTCCATTCTTACGTTTTCTATAATCCAGTGAATAATATGTTCCTTTGTAAAGGAAGAAGTATTCCTTGGGTAGATACTCAGATATTCTGAAAGAGAATTCAAAGCATAGTTCAATACAAGCGAGGCTTTTTAATGAGTATATATGTTCAAAGTATTCCTCTTTTGTTTGTATGTTTGAATTAAGGGCATATCTTGTTATTTCATATGGTGGTTTGTTTATATACGCTTGTGTCCTCATGAGAGGTATCTTGAATAGGGTTGTACAGAATATAAGATATTTAAAGATACTCTCAATGTAGTCGCTCAATTTTACATCGAGTGGAATGAACTCTCTATGTATATGTACCCAAAACCATTGGGCATATACACGTATTGTTACAGCTCCACTTAGATAAGACCTCTTATATCTGTCAGGGTTACCATGTATGCATCCGTTCTCGTCACAGATATGACTCTCGTTGAGATAGTCTCTTGGATAACGGAATGAGATTTTATCAATTGTCCTTGTCCACATATCAAGATTGCCTTGTTTCTTGATAGTTTTGTCAAAACTTTTCGCAAGTTCCATATCAGGCGATAACGTTAAGTATTCGAATGACACAGTCTTTACGACCTGCTTCTTCCTATCCTTTCTTGGATATCGTGTGAATGAATAAAAAATAGTATCCATGAATAAAATAGGCGAGGATGTGGAATGACTGTGATTTTGTTAGAGAAAATAGGAGTGATATGGATGCGGAGGGGATGATAAATCCCCAGTCTCATTCCTTTTGCTGGCAATGTTAAGTTTGATTTTGGAATGAGCAAATAAGCCCCTCATATGGACTCATGTGGGGCATGATGGGCCAATTAAAAGAATGTGGGTGAATCTGATAAGGAATGTAGATGTTGGTTTAATCAATAATCAGAGCGTAGAACAGAGTATTGAATCTGCTAGCCTTCTATCTTCTCCTCAGAGGCTATCAGAAAGGCTCTAGAAGCTCTTTCTGCCTCAATGGAGTATAAGATTCACCACCTCAATGAGCGAATGCGCCAGAAGCCCATTAAAGCGTGTTTTAGAAATGTATCTCTGACGCTATATCTGATTATATTAGCTGAAGTTATAGAGAGGATGAAATGAGCATAGGATAGAAATCTAATTCCTATGCTCGATTATTCAAAGCGTGTTTATAATATTTCTTCAGGAGAAGGCGTTGGAGTACCATACCCGGGGACTTCTTCATGGGATGTCACAGGAGGGTCATAGCCCTCGACTACCTTCCCATTAAGTTTGAAATCTGAGGCTTCTTGCTTCAGCAAATCATATCCTCCTGTCGTAGTAAGTCCACTATATTCATTGAATGTGATTTCATTGTCGAGGCTTGTACGCATTGACATGATTGCACTTTCATTGTTGGTAAAGCACCATTTAAGCTGGTCATCTACATCTGCTGGAATCTGCACATCATAGATCATCACAAGCCCTACTTTTCCATTTGTTATGATAAGAGTATCAGTACCATCTTTATGCTCATACCCAGTAACTGAAAGTGTAAGGTCTAATGTGTTTCCTGTTATCTTGTATGAGTCTGTAATCACATGCGTAGTAGTAGATGCTTCTGGTGGAGTTGGAATATCTGCATAGCCCTCTGACCTTACCCATTCATTTATAGCGAGCATAGTTGCTTCAAAATTCAAGTCCAGAATCCTTTCCTGTTCATCTCGTGTAAAGGTTGGGGAATTGGGTTTATCAGAATTATCCCCTCCTCCGGAAGGGGTATCATCTTCTCCCGGAGCTGTAGATGGATTATCCTCCGATGGTGTATTTTCAGGATTCTCTTCAGGCGTGTCAGAAGGGGTTCCTGGCTGTGTCTCCTCCGTTTCTTGGGAAGAATCACCAGCGGGGTTAAACGAACAGCCTGTGATGGCTATAAGCACTGCAAGCAACAAGCAGACAAATATGAATGAAAGCTTTCTCATTTCTTATCTCTCCCCTAATTTAATTGTATTCGATTCGTCTTTGCCAAATCATACATACGTTCTAGGAAAAGTTGCCTTTGAATGTATGTCTGTGGCGTTCCGTTTATTTCTATGGCATATACACTTGCTGTATTGTCACCGTTGATAATGAACCCAATCTCAATGGTTGCAGGCTTACCCCAATAGCTAATTTTCCCTGAAACATTTATCGTATCGCTATTGATTTGCTTCCACTTAGATGATGAGATTAACGAGCCTGTCAATGTTGGTAATGGAATATCTGGATATTGTTCTAATGTTATATCTCTGACAATAGCTAAAGCTTCTTGATTCTGCTTCTCGATTATTCCCTGATATACCCCAGCAAAGATGCCAGAACATATAGCCAATAATATTAATATTGAAAAAACGACCTTATCATATGAGTGATATGACATGGGTCTATCAGGGGATTTCATTGATTTGCTTCTTAAGCATATTGATAGGAAATCAATTATCCACCATATAATGTTGATTCCCCCGCAAATTAACGAAGCATACGTAAGCAGGAGAAGGAGCTTCAATCCAAAATTAGAAGGAATTGAATATTGAATTTTCTCAACCTGAGTTAGATAAAACATTACTGAGGCGGAGCTTCCAAATAACAATTGGATTACTGCTGACTTGAATCTTCTTAAGTAAAAATTATGGATGCCGTAATATCCTAGGATGAATGCTAGCAATCCCGCTATTAGGTTGGTTTTATATCTAACTGTATCAGTATCAGATGTTGAACTGGGGTTACTTTCATTATTCTTTGGCTTTTCCTGCATTTCTCCGCAACCATAGAACTCATCGTCTTCTTCTATTGTGCCAGAATACTTGTCCTGTTGCCGTGATAAAACATATGGATCAAGCTCTTTTTGAGGAGCTTCATTTCGTTCTATGGATTTATTTTCATCATTTATATTAAAACCGCAATGGGGACAAAAATTAACAGGTTTTATAAGTTCCTTTCCGCAATTTGGGCAGAACATTTGGGCCTCCTATAGATGGCTTTGGGCCATTAATACCTCGAGAATATGGTCGAGATTTCTTGTCCCTAAAACTCCATTGATAGGTGTCCAAACTCGGGCACTATGGTGTCATCCAGAATAACTGAATTATAAAGAACAATGTCGGTTTGGTATGGTGCTTCAATATGGCAAAGTCCTTGAACGACAATATCACTTCCACTTTCTATATTTAGAAGTTTCCCCTCTTCGCTGTTGTTGATGTAACATGAAAATGTTGTCCATGTAGCTGGCGAAGTATCTATCGCTGCATTTATGGTGTATTTATATTCGCCTGTCTCGTCCCAATCATAACCATACATTGTATTTGTATTGATTGATTCAACAGGGAATTTAATCCTTAATATTTTACCATCATATTTCATAATGGTGGTAATAGGGTTTTTCCCTGCTTCAGAATAAAGCTGATCAAGCGATATCTCTATAAACTCCTGTTTAGGGAGATCTACATTATATTTATCTACCAATGCAGATAATTCATCATAAGGTACATTCAATGAAGCTGAAGCAGCCTGTATTTCCTGTTCTGTTGGGTTCGCTAATAGTACTGTCGTAATCAATAAGCTAAATACTAAAAGAATAAGTTTTTTCACAAAATCCTCCTATATCTCACCAATCAGCGAGAAAAGTGCAACACCAATAAAGACCAGAGCAAGAATTACTAGAATCTTCATAATAAAGAGAACCGTTTCCTGCCACGGTTTTGTTCTGAGCATTCTTCCTACAGGTAAAAGCGTTCCATTGCATATTCTGAAGAAATCAGCAACAGCCCATATACCAATTACTACCATTCCTATTAATCCGAACAATAAGCCACTTGCAGACCGTGTCCTTCCATTTAATAACTGGGAGCAGATGATAGTAGTAACCAATTGAACTACACCTTGGCCATATCTTCTTAAATAAAGGTTATGAAAACCGAGGGCACCAAAGAAGAAAGCCAATAAGCCAGCAATAAAACCGCTTTTAGGGGGAATTGTAAACTGTCCAGAAACAGTATATTCATCAGTTTCATATGTCTGATTATTCGAGGCTTCTGAATTTTGATTTGAATAAGTTTTCTGTTCATGAAAATTATTGGTATTGTTTGATAAACTGCAGCCGCAGTTAGGACAGAAATTCGAAATTGCATTTAGTTTTGTGCCACAATTCGGACAGAAATTAAAGTTTGTTGTAGATTGATTAGCTGAGCCTGTTGTTTTCTCTTCATCTTCCATTGCAGATGAAAATGTATAGCCACATAACGGACATGTTTCCTTGTCGATATCAACAGAACAGTGACATTGTGGACATTCCTTCTTTATGTACATAAAAACTGCACTCCAATATAAAGTATACGCAAATATGCGTATTAGATACGCAGATAGTATGATGTTAGGCTTCAGTTTTGTCGAGTATCTTTACATCATGAGATCAGCACAAGAATTACTAATAGAAAACCTAAGAGCTATAAGGCTCTCCCAGAATCTCACGCAGGTTCAGCTTGCGGAGAAGGCTGATCTTTCTAACACGATCATAGGCGATATCGAGCAGGGGCGCCGCAGACCCGGGTTACAGACTCTTGAGAAGATTGCTAATGCCCTCAATGTCCCCATAGCTCAGCTCTTTTATGATTCTCAGTCTAATTACACTCCTGCGGGGATAGAGAACAAGGAAGAATTAAGAGCCTTCCTTTATAGACTTGTAGATAAAGCTATTGATGAGTGATTTTCGCTTGACGTTGCTCTTCCTCCGGCCATAAGATACATCCATCCATAAAGAGTCATGAGAGGGAGAAGCCCGCTATTATCATGCGACAACCTACCATTATGGCAAGGTGCCACAGCTTCACGATGGATAAAGTGTAAGTTTCTCTTTGTCTATTTGTGGATAAGGAGAAAGCAGATGCATCCATTGGTCGTTTCCAGTATTCCTCTGCATAGCAACCCTGCAATCCAAACGAAGGAAGGGTTTGGCTTCAACAGGCTGAACCAGATGTATAAAGATAGTGTTTACCGCAGGGAATTCTGTCCAGAGGGTATGACAGTTGTCTCTGACAGCTTATATGAGAACCTTTCTCAGCACAGGGAGTACAGTGATATTCTTGCTAAGCTGCTTAAGGACTTTGATGATCGTAAGCATGTAATAGAGCGAGGTGGTAGGCATAGCTGCTATCCCATAGAAACCGATTCTGGAGTCTCATTCCTCCGGTTTGATAGATTCCATATCGGTGATTATGGCAGAAAATACATAAGCTCCGGGATTGGAGAACCACAGATATTCACATATGTCAGGGACTGCAAATTCCCTGACTTCGAACCAAGACCCCGAGATGAGATGATTCAGCAGATAGAGACAAACAAAAATAGAATACAGGGCTTTCTTGAAGAATCCTTTACGAATTGCGGGGTTCTCAACTTCAATAAAATCTATGCAGGGAATGACAATCTCCCAAATCGTTTTCAGTCTTCTATCCTAAAAGATATATCAGAACTGAAAATTGGAGACAATATCAGCTGTCCAAAGATTGGATATATACGTTCCTATATCGGTGCAATAAAGTTGATAGATAAATATCTGATTGTCCTTTTATGGACATGGGATGGTGCTTATCTCTTGGCTTACAAAAAAGGACAGAAAGTAAGAGTATTTCCATCTCGATTTGAAGAGAACTGGATTCCTGCCCTTTCAATAATGAAGGGGATGACAATCCGATACAACAAAGCTGTTGTGAAAGTATCTGAAGTGAATAGGCTAATCAGAAGCAATCCCCTAATCTATCTGAATGATTCAAGAACAAAGAATATATGTGTTATCCCTGACAATGCTCCTGTTGAAGTGCTTGATTATGAGTCTGTTCATAGAGACAGGAACACATACGAAGGCGTGCAGGAAGGCGAGATCCTAAATTGGCTTAATAGAGATACAAAAGTCTTATCCGTCTTTCATTCGGACAGCGAGAAGCTGTGCCATCTCATTCTTGAGGATACAAGGACAGGGAACATCGGTTATAGGGTTATCTCCTACTTCTCTAAGCGATTTTGATTAACACAGGGCTAATAAATGAATAGTGGCATCACAGAGTATTACCATCAGAAGATAAAAGAAAGTAAGTTATCTACCTCAGAACTGAAAGAAGCAATCTACACGGCGATAAGGACTGAGGATGTTCCCCTTCTTGAACTCGCTCTCTCAAAGCTACCCCCAGATGAGGACAAATGGGATGAAGATTCTTCCCCTATAGTATTTGCTTTTATGGAGATGGCCTCCTGCAAAGTGATTGAATTACTCGTCAATCATGGGTACACCCTTCCATCGTCTCCCGATCTTCTTCCTTGGAATGGAGACCCGGAGGATATCATCAGGTTGATTTGTAGACGCAATGGAGTGGATGAAGGAAAAGCAATCACCGATTTCCTATGCACCCTATGCTACTACCTTGAAGTCATGAAGACTGGATATTCATGCTATCGTGTTCCATTCCATCTTGATCCTGAGGATAGCTATAAGCCGTGTTTCCTCTCCTATATTGATGGTTGGCTCGCTAGGTTTGCTATATATCTTGAAGGGAAAAATGAGAGCTTTGAGGTGGATAAAGTGGATAGCCTTATTGCTAGGATTGTCCAATACCCGGAGCTTATAGGAGCGCTTAAGTCATTCATAGGTTCCTCCATGTTCAAGAGAGAGAACATTGGCTGGTACCTGAGAAAAGCGGTGTGCAGCGATAATGAATCTGGATTCGATATTCTTGCAGAGATTGCAGAAGCGGATGATTTCAAGGAAGTGTGGGAATATCCGAAGCGCAGTTTGCGTCTTCTCCACAAGCTATTTGAGAGAAATATCCTCATTCCCGGTACAGATGAAGGCTATGAAGCCTTTGACAGCTTTATTTCTTTTATGGAAAAAGTTGATGAAGAGGAGGAGGCTGTCCTGAAAGCCATCATGCATCCTTCATATGGAGACAGGAGGAATGAGCTTGGCCAGACGATTCTCATGCGTGCGGTACTCAACAGGCACTTCGAACCTTATCTATATCCTGTTCTGGTGACTTCCCCTGAAGAGCTAAATACAAGGGATAATGAAGGAAGGACTGCCCTGTACTATCTTGCAAAATCGGACTATCCCGAGTGCATTGAAGTTCTTACGAGGATGGGGGCAATTCCTTTCTGCGTAGATGAGAAAGGGAATAATATTCTTCACGTCCTACTGTCGGGAAACAAAATGAATACCCTTTATGATATCGAGGATTGCATGGGATATCTTCCAAAATGCCTAATTACAATGGAGAATGCAGAAGGAAAGACTCCTCTTGATGTATTCAGAGATAAGCTCTATGAAAGCAAAGCTGAATAAGAATCAGCGTGGAAGACCAGTCAGGAATGTATTACTAGGGTACACTCTATTGATACACTCGGATGGCAGACATTCATGTATCAATAGAGTTGTTTCCTGATTCAAATCTCTATCAAAATGAAAATCAACCCTATTGACATATATTCATCTCCGAGTTAGAGTCCCGGGCCCATAACAAGGAGGACTTATGAAAGTTGCGTATATAAGAGTCTCAACGGAAGATCAAAATACAGCTAGGCAGGAAGAGGCAATCAGGAATCTTGGCGTTGAAAAAGCATTCATCGAGAAGGTTTCTGGAAAGAATATGGATAGACCCCAGTTGAAGGCTATGCTCGATTATGTAAGAGAAGGAGACACGCTTATAGTTGAATCCTATTCGAGGCTTGCAAGGAATACAAAAGACCTTCTATCCATTATTGAGGAACTTGAGAAGAAAGGTGTAGCTTTCGTCTCTCTCAAAGAGAATATAGATACCTCTACTCCCCAAGGAAAGCTCATGCTTACTATATTTGCTGGTCTTGCCCAGTTCGAGAGGGAGTGTACTCTTCAACGGCAGAAGGAAGGAATTGCCATAGCTAAAATAGAAGGAAGGTATAAGGGGAGGAAACCTGTTGCTATTCCTGATAACTGGAATGAAGTCATTGCTCTTTGGAAGAAGGGCGAGATAACAGCAAAGGTTGCTCAAAAGAAGCTTGGGATGACTCCTGCAACTTTTTACAGGAAGATAAAAGAATCTGAATCCTCAAAACCATATGCGATTAGATAATTCCTTGCTAAAATATAGAAAAGATTTTCTCAAAAAGTACAACAGATGGAGGACAGATGAAGGAAGAAGATAAAGAGTCTTTACCTAAAATGATTTATCAAGATGGTATTCAACCGACAGTAAAAACCATTGGAAATTTTGTAGCTCAGGCTGTTGATGCTGCTTTATCAAAGCCAAAACTATGGGTTACGAAAAAACAATTTAATTTCGAACGTACTCGGAAGCTATTGGTCGAAAAACTTCAAAATGTCGATCCAGAAACTATAGTTCCACCCGAAAATTACATTGCAGTTCCAGCTTTAATGCAAATATCATATTGCTTTGATAGTGATGAATTAAGAGAAATGTATGCTAATTTGTTGGCATCATCAATGCAAATCGATAAGAAATGGGAGGTACATCCTGCATTCGTAGATATAATAAAACAATTGACACCAGATGAAGCAAAACTCTTAAAAGCTATCCCTTTTTCTACTTATTCATTTAATCCAATTATTAATATTCTTGATAAATTTCCAGACGATAAGGGATATACAACAATCTACGCTAGTTATACAGATATTGCTGACGGAATCTGTGAATCTCCACAAAAAATAGGTGCATATTTAGATAATCTGGATCGACTCAAGCTAATTGAATTGGATATGAATACATTTATAACTGATGAAGCTCCTTATGATAAATTGAAGCAAACAGATTTTGTGCAAAACATAACAAAAAAGCCATTAAGAACTAATCATGTATATGATTTCGCAAAAGGTTGCTTTAAACTTACAGCATTTGGATCAGACTTTATAAAGGTATGTATCAAATAGAGTTATTTAAAGGTGATATTGAAATTCCAATAAATTATGAAAGGATAGTGGGAAAATAGATTTAATCTTCTTTTACAACCCTACTTGATATGCTATATTATAGACAGGTCGGACACCAAGCCGAACAGGGGCGAGTCCCCGCCGAAGAGCCGGAGGCTGCCTCCGGCAATTTTCTTTGTAAGGGGCTTGCTTTGTCTGTATTGTCAATCCATATCGATGAAAGCGGTAATCTGAATCTTTCAAACAGACAGAATCCCACATATTGCCTCACTATGGTTTTCCATAATCAGGATGAAGATATCTCATCGGAACTCCAATTCTTGAATAAGAGACTTTCAGATATAAACTGTGATGTTCCTTTTATTCATACATCACCTCTTATAAGACAAGATGAACCATTTGAAGATCTTCTTATGACAGACAGGATGCACATCTTCAGAATATTTTCCAGATTTGTGGAACAGCTTCCAATTACTTATACATCCTTTTCTGTTACGAAGACTTTCTATCAGGAAGATAAGCAAATAGAGGAAGCTTTCAGACATCAGATAAGGAACTTTATCGAAGATAATCTCGAATACTTTCAAAGCTTCGAAAAAATCACTGTGTATTATGACTGTGGTCAGTCCATCATAAGTAAGATTCTTAGAGATACGTTTGGAAAGATATTTGGAAGCAGGATGGATTTCCGTACAGCGTATCAGAAAGATTACAGGCTTCTGCAGGTTGCTGATTTTATATGTACTCTTGAACAATCAAAGATCAGATGGGATGAACATAGACCAACAAAATCTGAAAAGGATTTCTTCCTTACTCGTCAGATGTTTATGAAGAACTTCTATAAGAAAATTAGCAGGAAACATATCTGATTCAGCTTAGATAATATCTTATATAAAATACCGGGAAATATAAGGAATTCTTGGGGTTGAACGGGTTTTAATATCTGATATAATTCCTTGCAATAAGGCACTTTAGGGAGTGCTACGTATGTCTTTGAGCGAAGGGCGATGGGGTTTTTTATTTGCTTTGAAATATAAGTTTTCATCTGTCAGCTTCTGACATTCTTGCCGTTTATGCTCTCTGTATAGGAGGCTGGGATAGATGGGTTACAGCAATAAGATTTCACAGCATATAGAAGCGCTAAGGCATTATCTGATGGCTGAAGCTGAGAATGGAAAACCTTTCAATTCAGAAAGAGAGAAGAATTTCGAAATTGAGAGGATTCTGAATTATCCTTTGTTCAGATTCAGTAAGTTTGGTTTTGTTTCGCAAGAGATACAGGAAAAGTATCCGGGATTTGCAGGCTTCATGAAGCGATTTACACCGACTTTTCATATGGGATTGCCGGTAGCACGAATGGAAGAACGGCAATTCAAGTTTTCTGAACCCACTTTTGATGTCTATATTGTCGAGGAGGAGCCAAGGAGGGATATATATCGGATTTTCCTTATTCCGGACAACAAGGATTTCTTTGAGAGAGTAGAGAAACTTGTAAGACTCAGAAAGACATTCGAGAAGTATGAGGATTCAAGTGGTGATTTCTCGATTAGTTTTTCTGCAGAGAAAAAGGTATGTGCTGAAGCTGAAAAACTTGTGCATGAACTTCTGACTGAATCAACAGTTTATTTTACCGGGAACAGTGTTCGTACTGCTGATGTAAGTGAGAAGAATATAGCGACGCTTGATAAGCTTCTCATGACAGCTGTAAAGACACTCTGTCCGAAAAATATGGGTTTTGAGAATATGGATGAAGCGATGGTTGAAGTCATCCGGCTTTGTGATTCAGAGAGAATGCGCATAATGCTTTCTGATCGGCAATATTTCAGAGACTTCTTCTCTGCTTCTCCATATTGCTGGTCCTCTCTGTTGATTATGAACGTTCAGGCCAGTGCACAGATGGAAGAAATCCTGCTTCCTGAAGAAGATACTGAGTACGATGACGAGAAAGATGAAACGGAGGAGGAATGAGTATGTATCATTCGTAGTGCTTTGTCATATCGTATAGCATCGAATGAACTTTCTCTCGTAACCATGTAGGTTTAATAAGCTCGGCAGAAGCTTTCTGCGAAAGTAGCCAGTTGGTGAATTCATGTTCACCATAGGTTGTTACTTTGAATATGGCAGAGCCATCATCTAGATCTGTGATGACCACGGATGATGGCCATTTTCTTTCCTTCACATAGTGTACTTGTTCTGGTGATATCAGGACTTCTGCATCTATTCTTTCTTTTCCTATGAATGGCCCGAAGGGATCCGTAAGAAGCATACGAGGATTGAAGCTGGGTGAAAGCGCTTTACTGCCTTTGTTTTCCTTTATTTCCTCAATTCTCTCGACAGCATATGTTCTGAGATTGCCATCTTCGATAAGAGCCTGAAGATATATGCCTCCATCAAAGAAGAAGAGGAATATCGGGGAGATTTCAGCTGTTAATGAGGCTTCCTTATTCGGTACGTGATAGATCATGTTGCATCTTTCTTTATTGTTTATTGCCTTGAGGATTATTGAGACATTCTTCCTGATTCTCTTTGAGGCATTCTTTGCAATCTCATTGATATTCTCTATTGGATAGAGCTTCCTGTTTATGTTGTCCGGATAATCGATGGAAGGAAATGCCACAGCTTTCTGGCTAAGCATGTTAGAGAGCTTCATTCTTATGCTCCTGAAAGAAGGAAGCATATTCTCATCCTTCTTCAGTTCTGACAACATGTAATGCAGCAATATCTTTTCTTCGTCAGAGAATTCGGAAGAAGGGAGCGCCGTGCCATATTCATCGGTTTCGGTGATGTGTAGCATCGTCCATAGTTTCTCTTTTCCATTTCTGCGTTCCTCATTTGTAAGCGGATAACCTTCTTCCTGGAGCCTGTCGAGAATCCTGTATACAGTTCTTATCGATATTCCGAAATGGTCTGCAATGTCATAAACGGACTTTCCATTCCCATTTGCGATATATGTGGCGACACTGAGCATCGTGGCTATATTATCTACAGGCATCTCATTCTCCCTAGTCCATTATGCATTATAATCGGCAGAAACTCTGTCAGTATCTGTCATAGGCTTCTATATTCTTTTGTATTTCGCTGCAAGCAGGTTCAATTATTTGAGACTTAGTATCTCTTCTTTATATTCCACAATTCCTCGCTTCTCTGAGGATATTGAAATGCCTACATTATGAAGGATTTTTCCCTGTTTCAGCTGTGTCGCGAAAAGCTTATCGTATTCTTTTTCCTTTATCTGATTAAGAGCTGTTTCAGCACTTTGGTCCACTTTCAATTCAAATAGGTAGATATGGTTCCCTATCTCCATTGAGTTGTCTACTCTTCCAAGCTTTGTCGGAAGTTCTGCAACTGCTCTGCAGCCAGCTGCAATAAAGAACATATGCATTATCAGTTGATAGGGCTGTTCATATCTGTTTGATACCAAAGCTGAAGTCACCTGATCGTAATAATCATTCAACGATTTTATCAGGGTCGCTGTATCTCCATTTCTTGCAGCATCCCGAGCGTCGACAATCAATAGTCCGGCAATTGTGCTGTCTTTGCAGTATCTTCTCATCAGAGATATTGTGAATGTCGATGACACTTCGTTGTTCGGGAAACCAAGATAGATTTTCTCTGTGTTGCTTTTCTCACTTATCGTGAGATATCCGGAATAATAGAGGAGGGCAGCAATAGCATTCCTCTTCAGGGTTTCTTTGTTGATTTCAGAGATATCAAAAGATTTGAAGTCCGCAGTGGTCAGAGCGATTTCAGTATTCATGAACTGTGATAAATCCAGATTGTTTGCCAAAGTCACTGCGAATTTAGAAGAACTTGTATCATCCCAGTATGTGTCGAAACGGCATTTCTCCGCGAAGAAATTCCCGATTGAGAATGGGTTGTATACCTTTGTTTCAGATGCCGGTGAAAATCTATATCCATCATAGAAATTTCTTATCTTTTCCCGGAGTTCGTCTCTTGATGTTTTGTTTTTCGCTGTTCCAGCAAGATATTCATCGATTCCCTCGCCAAAATATTCATCAAGTTCCTCATCTGTATATCCGAAAGCCGAAGCAAAAGATGGATCCATCGACAGATCCTTGAGATTA
Source organism: Candidatus Ornithospirochaeta stercoravium (assembly GCA_017694915.1). Classification (GTDB taxonomy): domain Bacteria; phylum Spirochaetota; class Spirochaetia; order Sphaerochaetales; family Sphaerochaetaceae; genus Ornithospirochaeta; species Ornithospirochaeta stercoravium. The sequence goes on along the minus strand of JADIMF010000158.1, from coordinate 9,213 downwards.
TTAAGCGCTGAGAAAATTGAGAGATTGGAAAGCCTTAGAACACCTGTAATGAAGAAGAATCTTATTCTGCTGATTTTGTTCTTCACTGTTGCATAGAATGAATTGAAGAGACTCCTTATATCATCTGCAAGCTCCGGCTTGTTCAGTGCTGCGGATATCACAGGCGAGTCATACTCATCGATTATTATGACTACCTCTCCTTGCTCCCTGTAAAGCTTCTCAATGAGCATCTCGAACATCATTGAAGGGCTGTAGCTATCGTTAAGATCAATACCGACCTCGTTAGCTGCAAGGATGAGCTTTCCTTTAAGCCATTTAACTGCATCGCTGCTGCTTATCAGATCCAGATTGTTGAAATCGAAATGAAGCACAGGGTAGGGTTTGAAATCATACTTATCGTAGATGTAAAGGCCTTTGAATAAATCCTAGCGCCTTTGAAGAGAGATTCCAGAGTATAGCAGAAGAGCGATTTTCCCCATCTTCTTGGTCTCGAGACAAAATAGAAGCTGCTTTGTGTTGAGGATACAAGAGAATGTATGTATTTTGTCTTGTCAACGTATGTAAGATTATGCTGTATCAAGTGCTCGAATACAGGAGATGATGTTGTAATCCCTCTCATGTCTTCATTATACAATGTTCCTTTTTCTAATCTAGTCATTCTGACCTCCTATTATTAATACGCTTTCTCTCGCGTTTTTGGTCAGCTTTTGATATTTCATGAACAGATGGTCAGAAAAATGATGGCTATTATCAGGTTTTGCAGGTTTTCTGCACAAGTGCAATGAAATCCTTTACCGCAGTTTTTTGCTCTTTGTTTTTCTTATAGCAGAGGATGAACGATCTGGGGGGAAGCTCGGCATCAATGCTGAGCTTGATAATCTCTCCAGAAGACAGCTCGTTCTGGATGAAGATATCTGCAACGATGCCGAGTCCAAGATTATTCTTCGCAAGAGGTACTATGAGATCCGATGTGGGAATCTCAATAGTTGGCGATATCTCCAGCGCGTTCTCCATGAAGAGATGATTGAGCCATCTTCTTCCTGCTGTTCCCTGTGATAGTGCTATGAAGGGGTAGTGGTTGAGTTCTTCAAGCTTTATCGTCCTTCCTTGCAGATAGTTATATTTCTGTCCAGCAATGAGCGAATTCGATATGTCCATCAGCTTTATCGTTTCGATATCTGGCTTTGTGTCCACAGGATCTGGAACTATTGCTACGTCTATCAGATCATCCGATAGAGTGTCTACTGTGTTTATAGAAGAGGCTGTCTGGATTATGAGATTGACTGATGGATGAGATGAGCTGAATTCCTGAAGAATAGGCGGAAGAATTGTTCTTATCGAAAGCTGACTAACTCCGAGTGTTATGGTTTCTCCCTGTTTGTCTGTCTCCTGTATCTCGAGTTCAGCTTTATTTAGCCATTTCATTCCTTTCGATACGTATTCGAAGAAGAGCTTTCCATCCTCTGTGAACATCACTCCATTTTTTGACCGTATGAATAACTTCTTTCCAAGCTCAGCTTCGAGAAGTGATATAGACCTGCTGACAGACGGTTGGGAGATATGCATCCTGCGAGCAGCTTCGGTGATGTTCTGTGAAAGTGCAACCTGATAGAAAACATAGCAGTAATTCAACGTCATAAAGATCCTCGTTAATATCATCCATAGAATTTATCTATGATATCAAGTTAAAAATAATATTTTTCTTTAACAGCTTATTAACAAAGCCAATCTCGCGTCTTAATCTCTCCCTTTTATGTTTCAAGAAGAGGTGAAAAGAATGCTTCTTATAGCACATAGAGCAGGTACTGATAGATATCCAGAGCAGACAATGGCTGCAGGGGCTTTTTCCTTGTCTGAGGGAGCCGATTTTGCTGAATTTGACGTAAGGTACACAAAAGATAGCAATGTACCTGTCATATGTCATGATGAGAATGCAAAGCGCCTTTTTGGCATCGATAAGAGGATTTCGGATATGACACTTGATGAATTCCTGGCGCTTAAGAGAATTAACGATTCCACGATATCGCCATTCACTCTGGATGATCTTTTTTCCGCAGGTATCAGAAATGTATTGTTGCATCTGAAGTGCACATATAGGGAATATGGCCCGCTTCTCGGTGTTATAAGAAAACATAATGCAGAAAACACCGTAGTCCTTGGAATCCAGGAGACGGAAGGAAATGCGGTTGTCCGTGCCTATGACAGCAGAATCAGAATTCTAGCTTTCATGCATGAGAAAGGAAATCTTGATGATTTTCTCTCAACCTCCTGTGATTTCATAAGGCTCTGGGAACCTTGGCTTGATGATGAAAGCGTTAGAAGGATTCATGAGGCTGGAAAGGGCATATGGGTTATGAGCGGAACACCGGGAACTGTAGGTTACACGGACTTCAGGAATCTCCTGAAATGGAAGGAGATGGGGATTGATGGTGTTCTTATCAATGAAATCATAAAAGCGAAAGCTGTTCTTGGAGATGCAAGATGACTGCAAAGGGAATCAGGAATCTGAAGAACGAAGCTGTTGGAATCGGATTCATACTTCCGGCTCTTATTCCGCTCCTCATCTTTGTTATATATCCTGTAATACGTTCATTCATTCTGAGCTTCTTCTCATACAATATGGTCACTCCGATGAAGTTCATCGGATTCAGGAATTATGTGAAGCTCTTTTCTTCCGAGGAAATCTGGCAGACGATTCTCACAAATATAAAATATGTCGCGGTCTGCATACCGGTCACCCTCCTTGGAGGTTTCATCCTGGGAGTGATGCTTTCCGGCAAATCGAAGTCCAATGTATTCTTCAGAACGCTTTATTTTGCACCACATGTTACATCGATGGTTGCAATGTCTTCCGTATGGCTATTCATCTTCCATCCGCAGTATGGTGCGTTGAATATGGCACTTGATCATTTTGGAATTCCTCCTGTGCGGTGGCTCAATGAGGTAAGTACTGCATTCTGGTGCGTCTGCTGGGTAACGATATGGAGAACCATAGGATATGACACCCTCGTTTATATCGGAGGTGTGCAGAATATATCTAATGATGTGCTTGAGGCAGCTACGATCGATGGCGCAACAGGCTGGCAGAGGATTAGATATATAATATTCCCACTTGTCTCGCCGACATCATTCATGCTTTTCATCCTTAACACATTCGATGTGATGCAGATGTTCACCACCATCAACATGCTCACCGATGGAGGTCCGGCAAATTCTACGCAGAACCTGGTTGTGATGCTTCAGGATTATGGTTTCAACCGTTTCCAGATCGGATATGCATCTGCGATATCGAATGTACTGTTCGTACTTATCCTCGCAATTCATATATTCCAGAGAAAGCTGGAGAAGAAGGTGCAGTATGATAGCTGATAGCAAAAAGAGAACTACAATATCCTCCAGCCTGAGAATGCTCTTCCTTGTTCTCATCGCATTCACGATAGCGGTCCCGTATATCTGGATGATCCTATCATCTTTCAGGGAAGGTCAGGATATATTCGTCAAAGGATCTTGGATACCGGATACATGGAGATGGCAGAATTATCCTGAAGCGATGGAGATGGCACCTTTTGGTCGGTTCTTCATAAACAGCATTATCACATCGCTTCTTACTGTGATGGCACAGCTTATCACATGCCCGATGGCCGCTTTTGCTTTTGCGAAGCTGAACTTCAGAAGCAAGAATATTCTCTTTACGATATTCCTCTGTACGATGATGGTTCCATCGGAGAGCACGATAATAGCGAATTATCTTACGATGGCCTCGTTCCATCTGACAAATACATATTTTGCAATTATAGCTCCGTCACTTACCAGCATGTTTGCCATATTCCTTCTCAGGCAGTTCTTCATGACAATCCCGGATGCTCTTATCGATGCAGCCCGTATAGATGGTGCCGGAACCTTCCAGATTTTTACGAGGATTCTTCTTCCGCTTGCAGGAAGCGCCATCGCGACAATCGTTATCTTCGGGTTTGTCGGAAGCTGGAATGCATATCTATGGCCGACACTCGTTACAAGCGATACGGAGATGAGGACCGTTCAGACTGGTCTGCGATATATGGTTGATCCGGACCTCGGAAGTGAATGGCCTAAGATCCTCGCAGCATCCACGGTAATCATACTTCCGGTAATGGCTCTCTTCGTAAGTCTTCAGAAATATTTCGTCCAAGGTATAACCAAGGTCGGACTTAAATAAGGAAATTCCTGCAGGAGGCAGTGCAATGAAAAGAATCATATTAATCGCAATGCTGCTTATCACAGCGGCTATGATGGTCTTTGCAGGCGGCAGCAAGGAAGCCGCAGCAGAGACGGATGGAAAGACGGAGCTTGTCTTCTGGACAAGAATCAATGACACATTCGAAGAAGAGATTGCAGCTTTTGAAGCAGCACATCCTGATGTGGATGTAACAAGAGTCGGCGTTGGTTCTGACTATGACGATCTTACGACGAAATACATCGCTTCTGCTGTATCAGGAGAACTTCCGCACGTTGGTCTCGTAAGCCAAAGATACGGTATTCCTCAGCTTTATGATGCTGGTGTATTGGTACCTGTCGATGAGCTTATGACAGAGGAAGAAATGAATGATGTTCTCGATGCATATTGGGGACGTTATACATATAAGGAGAGGAAGGTAGCTCTTCCATTCCAGGTTTCAATGCCGATGCTTTATGTTAATCTCGACCTGTTTAATGAGTATGGTGTTGAAATCCCTCGTACATGGGAAGAGGTGATTGAAGCTGCTCATAAGCTTACTATCGATACAGATGGTGATGGTGTAACAGATATTTATGGATTCAACATTCCTTCCGATGCTCCTTGGTATCTCAATGGCATGTTCAAGGCTGCTGGTGCTGATGTAATCAGAAGCGAGAAGGATGTGAATTTCAATCAGGAAGAAGTTGTTGCTGTACTTGAGACAATCCAGGATCTTACTGCAGACGGCTGCATGCCATCTAATCAGCACAGCTCAGCAAAAGATGATTTCAAGAACGGATCAGTTGCTATGATTCTCAATTCATGCGCTGGCAATGGTTCTATTGCAAAAGGCGTAGGTGATAAGTTCGAGTATGCGATGGTCACATTCCCGTCAATCAATGGTAATATCTACGCTCCTCTTGGAGGAAATGGACTTGGCGTTTTCAAGTCGAATCCTGAGATGGAGGCGCTTGCATGGGAATTCGTCCAGTTCATGACATCAACAGAGGCTTATAGCGGGTTCTCAATGAATAAGGGATATATGCCGATTACGAAATCATCAATGGAAGAGGATGTTGTAAAGGCGAGGATCAACGATCCGTTCTGGGCGGAGACATATGCACAGGTAAGCCATCTCTATGGACAGCCGATTAACCCGGTTGACGCTACAATCTGGAATAGCATTAATGATATCCTCTCAATCATCGAGGCGGATTCAGAGGCCGACGTAGCAGCTCTCGTAGCTGATACACAGAGCGAGATTGAAGATTTCCTCGCAGAGTATTGAGATAATGAATCCAGACAGAGCTGTCCTTTGAGGCAGCTCTGCATTTCAAGGTGTCTATATGATCAACTTCGCTCACAGAGGAGCAAGCCAGTATGCTCCTGAAAATACAATGGCAGCCTTCAATCTTGGTGTCAAAATGGGGGCAGATGGAATTGAGACAGATGTTCAGGAAACTTCTGATGGCAAACTTGTACTTTTCCACGACAGCAGTTTGAAGAGGACGCTTTCAATTGACGGTTCTATACGTGATTATACATGGAGAGAATTGTCAAAGTTCGATGCCGGAATATATAAAGGGGAGGAATACAGAGGAGAGCCTCTTGTGCTTCTTGAGGATTTTCTTTCGGCGTTTGGACATTCAGGGCTGCACCTTGCTATTGAGATAAAGCAGGTAGGAATTGAGGAAAAAGTGCTAAAGACAGTAAGACAATATGTCCGTGATGAGGATTTCACGATTACATCATTCATAAGGGAAAGCGTCATTCATCTTGCTTCTCTCCCGAATAGGCCGCAGCTCGGATTTCTAGCCAGAGGATTCTCACCACTTCTTCTGGATTATCTTAAGAGCATAGGTATCAATGAATACTGCCCTGAAGCAATAACAATGAATGAGAATATGGTCGAGGAAGCTGCACGACGAAATATGCGGGTAAGAGCATGGGGTGTAAAGACTCCAGAGCTTATGGAGAAAGTGCTTTCATTCGATATTTATGGGATGACAGTTAACTTTCCCGATCTTCTTTATAAGCGTCTTCATGACGCCGTATAATGTTTTTATGGACACAGTTGATGATTTCCTGAAACTTGAATATGAAAAAGTGATTCCTTCCTTTTCCATTCCTGACAATCCTGCCTCATTTCAATCTTGGAAGGAGAGTGTGAGAAAGGAATTGAGTAGAAAACTCTGTATTGAGGAAAAGCCATCCTTCGGTGATGTTTCTGTCATATCGGAAGACGACTGTGGTTCTTATGTCAGAAAGCGCATGGCATTCAGCATGGATGGACTGGTATGTCCATTCTATCTCCTTGTTCCGAAAGAGAAGCCAGCTGCACTTGTTCTTGCCCTTCATGGACATGGCGTAGGTGTAAAGGATGCAATAGGGCTTTGTGAAGAAGAGAGCTATCAGAAGAAATTTGCATTAAGACTATGCGAGAATGGGTTTGCTGTTGTAGCTCCTGAGCTTCTGGGTTTTGGGGATATGAGGCTGAATGAGGATAAAGAAAGCGATGATTCAAACAGCTGTCATCGTCTTGCAATGAATCTGCTTTTTGAAGGAAAGACACTCCTTGGAATGAGAGTGCAGGAAGCACGGTGTTCGTTAACGATAGCTTCTTCTATGTTTCCCAGCTTGAGGCGGGGTGTGATGGGAATCTCCGGAGGAGGAACAGTTGCAACGTTCCTTACCGCTCTTTCTGATGATATCTCAGCTGCTGTAATAAGCGGGTATGCAGGATTTTTCCGTACAAGCATTCTTGCAATGCACCACTGTGTCTGCAATTATGTTCCGGGTCTTCTTCAGTCATTCGAGCTTCCGACAATACTTTCGTCAATCGCACCTGTTCCGATGCTATGGGAGTCTGGGGATAAGGATCCTATCTATCCTCAGAAAGCAGCTGAGGAGGCGAGTGTGATAGTCGGTAAATGCTACAGGCTGCTCGGGCATGAAGAAGCCTTCTCCTGTGATTTCTTCTCAGGAGAGCATGAGATACATGGTGTGAAGGCTTATCGGTTCCTTAAGGATAATCTCAGATAGCAAGAAGCTTTGAAGCAGAATCTTTATCGATAAAGAGATTCCAGTCAGGATGTGTCTTGAGTATTGTTGCTGGAACATCCTGGCTTATTCTTCCTGTAATGGTGTTGTATATCGCTTCTGCTTTAACCTCATGAGGGACGGCAGACACGATATGCTTTGATTTCATGATTTCCTTCACGCACATCGTGATGGCTTCTGTCGGAACCTCATCGATTGTCCTGAACCATCCTTCACCGACCTGCTGTTCCCTGCATCTTCTGTCGAGTGTCACGACTTTATATGCTTCACCTGTGGTGAAGTCAGCTGGAGGATCATTGAATGCTATATGTCCATTCTCTCCGATTCCTATGACTCCGACGTCTATCTCTTCTTTCCTGAGCTCTCTTGTAAGAGAAGGAATGGCATCCACCCCCTCAACAAAATATGCTGCTTTGAGATTCACCTTTGAGACGAATCTTTCCTTTAAATACTTTCTGAAGCTTGCAGGATGGCTTTCATCAAGACCGACATACTCATCAAGATGAAACATCTCAACCTTATCCCATGGAAGATCATAGGTTATGAGATGGGAAAGAGTCTCGAACTGGCTCATGCCTGTTGAGAGTATTATCCTTGCTTTTCCTTTCTTGTTTATCGCTTCCTCAATGAGGGATGCAATCTTTCCAGCCGCTCTCATTCCGAGTTCATCTGCGTTGTCAGAGATGTCTATATGAATGTTCATGGAAAGGATTATAGCATCATTTGCAGCAGTGATTGTTGCTGCTCGTGTGTTTTCTTATAATCGGCAGAAAGGAAGCAGATATGATTGTCCATCAGGCAGATTTCTCAAAAGGCAATGTCTACAAGCTTGTGCTCAGAGTCTCGATGCCTCTTATCGTGGCGGAGCTTGTGAATCTCCTTTACAACATGGTGGACAGGATTTATATCGGGCATATACCAGAAGTCGGAAGTACGGCTCTGACAGGGCTTGGTCTCTGCTTTCCTGTAATCTCGCTCATCAGCGCATTCGCAAAGCTCTTCGGTTCCAATGGTGGCGCGCCTTTATCTGCAATGGCACGTGGCCGTGGTGATGACAGAGAGGCTTCTCTTGTAATGGGGAATTCCTTTGTTCTTTCCGTGATAACAGGCTTTTTGCTGATGATAATCGTGCTTGTGTTCAACAGACCGATTCTCTACGCCTTCGGTGCAAGTGACAGCACATATGGTTATGCAAAGGAATATCTTGAGATATATGCGCTTGGCTCCATTCCTGTGCTTGTCACTCTCAGTATGACTGCCTTCATCAACAGCCAGGGTTTTGCCGCTGTTGGTATGATTACTGTCCTGATAGGAGCGGTGCTGAATATAATCCTTGATCCGATTCTTATCTTTGTCTTCGATATGGGTGTGAAAGGCGCGGCTATTGCCACTGTCTTCAGCCAGACTGTCTCCTGCATATTCGTGCTTGTTTTCCTGACGGGAAGGACAGCGGCACTGCGTCTTCGCTTTCAGGATATGCATATTTCCTGGAAACGGTCATGGAAGATAATCACTCTTGGAACATCAGGTTTTGTTATGGGAGCGACCAATTCCATTGTCCAGCTTGTATGCAACAGGTGTGCATTCATATGGGGTGGCGATCTCTATGTCGGCGTGATGGCAATACTGAACTCCGTGCGCGAGGTATTCAGTACGTTCTCCAATGGAATCTCAAGCGGTGCAAGTCCTGTAATGAGTTACAACTATGGAGCAAAAGACGGCAGAAGAGTCCGTGAAGCAAGCAATGCGACCCTTCTCATCATCTTTGTTTATTCGCTTATCGTATGGGCTTTTGTTCTCGCATTCCCACATGCGATGGCAATGCTCTTCACTCAGGATGAGGCGATGATCAATGCAGCTGTATCGGCGCTGCATATCTATTTCTTCGGGTTTGTATTCATGGCATTCCAGAGCTCCGGGCAGCAGACATTCGTCGCGCTCGGAAAGGCTGGGCAGGC
>JADIMF010000023.1 GCA_017694915.1 Candidatus Ornithospirochaeta stercoravium | reverse complement strand
GGTAATCACATGGTCACTTCCTGCGAACACTTCAAACCTCACACTCTCTGCAACATCCGGAGAAACTGTTACCGCAGAAAGCGTAGACAATACTTCGGGAGGGGATATTGTAATAACAGTAGCAACAGCCGATATCACAAATTCCCATACTGTTCATATACATGACGTAGATTTGTACTTAAAAGAGAATGTCCAAGGTGATGAGGCGTATCAGTTAGTCACAAATAAAACAATATCTACAGCGAATGCAAATCCATTTTCTAGTACTGTATTTAATGTCAAATTAGATTTTTCATGCAAAACGGAATTCCATGATAATAACTTAAGTGTAACCTGGGGGTTTGAAGAACAAGAAAACAATATGGATGGAGGCGGTGCCGGTACATTAACATTGAGTAATGCTTCGGAAATGACAGTGGATCTTACAAGAGGAGGATGGAATATAAACTCACCTAAAGTAACAGGGTTTGTAAAATATAATTCTTCTACAGCTTGTTATCTTTCATTCATCGCAAATGATACATAATTGAAATATATCAATATTCTTGCGTGCAGCTTATCCCTGCACGCATTTTCTTTCTTAACACTAAATACATATCACTATCTAAAATTAAATGCTATAATCAAAACCCAAGCGGAGAAAAAGAATGAAAAGAGCTTTAATAATACTTTTGGTACTGTTAACCATTCCTGCAGGAGTTTTTGCCGACAAGGCATACTTCTCGTCTTCTGTAGGGCTTGTGATGCCCGTAAAATCCTATGCCATGGATGTGACTGCAAACTCAATTACTGAGAGTAGCGGCCTCTATGATTACAAGCCTGCATTCACAGGCGATGTTGCAATCGGATATGAATTCAACAGATACATCGGGCTTGGGGCATCGATGAGGGTGAACTATCTTCCCGAAGGGGATGCCTATCGCGTGATAGTTCCTTTGTACTTTGATATCAAAACAGGATTCGGATGGGGCAACATCAACTTCCCTATCACGATCTCGATCGGCGGACACATGGAGACAGACAGCCACTCTTACTCCTTCGGCCCGTCGGGAGCACTTTCTGTCGGAGCAGAGATAAGCTGCAATGAAAACGTTGCAATCTTCTTCAAGACCGTCGGAGAAGTGCACATCTCGATGGATACGGATCTAAAGGGATTCGACCTGGATGTACTCGTATCCCCGGTCAGCGCGGGTATCACGACAAGGTGGTAGAAAGAGCATCCTGCCTCATTCGGGGCAGGAGTTTTTTTGCCTTTACTTTTCAAAGACTTCCTTGAATACTTCGTAGTTGTTGTCTCGCTTGGAAGGAAGAACTGCAAACGTTACGCGGGAGAATGCACGATCAAACGTCGTTGTAAGTGCCTCCTTGAACGCACTTGCAATCTGATAAGGATCGTTTCCGAAAACACCGCATCCCCAGGCCCCGAGGATCAAATTCTTATTTCCGTTGTCCAAAGCCATCGAAAGCATCCTCTCAATCCTCTTTGAAAGCACTTCATCCAGTTCCGTCTCAGATAGCGAGAACCTGTTCCTGTTCGGAGCGGGGACGGTAAGTACTGACGTGACCACGGGTTTGGGGAGGAATGAGAAATCTGAAGTTCTGAAAAATTCGACGTGAGGAGAGAAAAGCATGTATTCAAGGTAGAACCGCCCTCCCCTCTTCCTATTCTCCTGATACATCACATATCCTTCTTTCGAAGCTATCGAATAGTAGAGGGTGCTCACTCTTGAGATCGCTTCCTCCTGTGCGCGTGCACCTGTAAGAAAGCCCCCTCCCGGATGCATCGCGGAAGCAAAGTTCAATACCGCAGTCCTCTCGCTCTCCTTCTCCTTCAAAATGGCACTTGTAGTGTCATCTGACGTGACGGAAAACACAGTATCGTAGGATCTTTCCATCCTGACGCTTTTCTCATTCCACCCGGGATCGTACACCTTCACTTCCCTGCACTTTGGAATGTCGAGCGGGATCTTTTTCCCATCATGGATGTAGAAACCGTCCTCCATGCACTTCACTGTCTCTTCTGAAATATCGATCAAATCAAACACACATCACCTCTCAAACGATAAAGTCATCTTTCCATCTTTCCCCGATTGCCAGTACTCCAGCGTATCCATATCCATCACTGTCATGCACCCCGCAGGATGAAAACCACCGGTATCAAGATCTATCACATGGTAGGCCTCTGATGAGAAGAGTTTTATAAACGGGGTATGCCCGACAAATAGTATCCTGCCCTCAGTATCGGGAGGAAGCGCGAAATAATCATCATCAAGCCCTTCCTCCTTCGCCCTCTCATACTCCGATGCCTGGTCTACGTATTCGCGGTCCCAGACGAAGTAATCGCGATGGAAGCTGTCACGCTGCTTTTCGGGAGTTTTGTTTGAAAAATCCTCCAGGAAATCCATACTTTCTGAGAAAGGTATGCCAGCATGGGCTATGATCCACTTTGAAGAAAAACGGAGCAAAGGGGTTGAGGAGATGCGCTCTGCGATCTTTTCCCTTTCACTTTTCGAGACATTCTTCATATCGAAATCACGGACGGTGACATGCCCTCCGTTGTAGTCGTACCAAATGTCCTCGATATCCCCGTAGACAAGGTAATCCAAAAGCCATAGGTCATGATTACCCAAGACAGGAAAGAAATTGGGAAGGGAAAATAGATAGCGTATTACGTCAACGCACCCTTCCCCCCTGTCTGCAAGATCCCCAGTGGAGTACAAATTATCACTTTCCGGATCAAACGAAGCCTTACTCAAGACTTCCATAAGCCTTTCATAGCTTCCGTGCGTGTCGCCTATTATCAAATTCCTCATAATCTATAGTGTTGCCAATACCTTCCTCACAGAATCGGTACGCATAAAGGACGAAGGCACATCCCTTACGTTCGATTTTTCCATCAGATACGGATGACCTACTATCGAAAGCATCGGCATGTCGTTGTAATTGTCTCCGAACGCCATAACGGAAGAAAGCGGAACGCCAAAAAGAGAGCACAGCTTCGTCAGGCCCGTGCCCTTGTCGGCGAGATTGAAATCAAGCCAGAAACGGCCTGCTACCGCAACTGAAAAATACTTCTCCCACCTACTCATCATCTTCCCTTCCAACTCCACGACCCCGCGCTCATCGAATGCAGATACTTTCACTATCGGCTCGGTAATTTCATCGAAGGAATTTATCAACGTCACGTTGTTTCCAACCTGGTCCCGGACAAGACGGAGGATCGTATCCTTTTTGGGCATCATGTAACTCATGTTGTCACCGGATACCAATACTTCAACCCCTTCATACGAAACTATCTCCTCTGCAAGATCCAAAGCCCGGGAGCGCTCCATCTCCGTGTATGCCAACAGTTCGTGCTTTCCATCCCCGTAGACCAAAGATCCGTTGTCTGCGACAAAAGGCAAGAGACTTTCGCATGGAGAAAAGAGGTTTCTCAACGTCCTAAGCTGCCTTCCGCTTGTGGGGACAAAGAGTATACCCTTTTTCCTCAAGCGGAATATCTCGTCAATGATCCCGTCTTCCAGTATGCTCGTGCCCTCCGGAAGAAGCGTGCCGTCTATATCCGATGCAATAAGGCGAATATCTCTCATTTCAAGTTGATGATACCCTTTACAGGAATTTCAATCAGCCCCCGATGCTCGGCCTCCTGGATTATCTTCTTTGTAACCTTCCCTGACCATCCATAGGGTTCATCCATCCTCAACAAGGTTATTATCCTATCCTCGTCATTTAATTGATGCCCCTGCAAGAACTCAATGAATGTTTCAATCCCTTTTTCAAGCCCTTCTTCGGTCTTTATATCCTTCTTCCTCAGATACAAAGGATAATTCTTCTGGATATACAGCGCTTCAGCCCTCTTCAATCCGACTTCCCCCGCACTCAACGTCTTGCCGTCATATGATATCGAATAGTGATCAAGATTCGGACTACATAATGCATTCACTTTTTCCATGAACGTATCGGAGATTTCAAGGCTGACCTTGAAATCCGCATAACTCTTCATCTTGTAAAGCATCGAGAAGCACGAGTCGTATAGAGCTGCAAGCCTCATCAGACGGGGAAGGGAATTATTCAACACGACGGAGAGCTGAACAACATCCCCTTCCGGCCCTGCCATGAATGTTTCATCGCTGTTTGAATCAGAAACTCTGACGGAATACGGGATTAGAGGACCTTCGAAATAGTACTTGTAAAGTATTGCGGGAGTATAGTGATCGATATCCTTGTCCCCGCCTGATGCAAGTTCATCCCCGAGATTGAAATTCCTCAGCATCGATGTTGCATAGTTGTTCACGATCTTTTGCTCTTCTTCATCGCTTTCAGCTATTTTCCTGATACCGTTGTAAAACACCAATCTGAATTCATCAGTGGCCCTGTCAAATTCCCTTCTGATTTCGTCGTCAAGCTTCATATGTACCTTCTTTCTAATACTATAGCCCGATTTGGCACATTCAAGGTAATCGGATTTGTTTTATTCACCTCTTTCCAAGCAACAGGGGAAACACCATCTTCCATTCACATTCCCGTATCAGATGCCTTATTCTAATGGAAATTGAAACTCGATGTTCATCGAGTTCGGGGGAACATGAAGAAGACTGAAATACTTCAGATGCTCGATGAGAAGGGTGTCAAGTACACGGTCAACGACCTTCAGAACAAGCCTGGAGGCTTGGACGTGAGCGTTTTGCCCATAGGCTCCGTCTCCGGTTTACCTGTGGCACCCCATCCATACGGCTGATTGACTGCAGCCTGCCCGGATTGCCGGACCCGGGTGATGTAATTGTCGCGGATGTTGATGGCGGCATTTACGTCTGCGTGCATAGTGTTGCCACACTTTCTGCAGACATACCTGTTCCCCTTTCTTGAAGTCTTGTCGATCGTCTTGCATACCGAGCACTTCTGGCTGGTGTATCTTGCATCGACGAATTCCACCCTTATGCCGTTCCTCTTGCATTTGTAGGCAAGCTTGAACTCAAGGTCGGAGTATGACCAGTTTGAGAGCCACTTCCTCATGGTCTTGCTGCTCTTTCCCCTGAGCCTCAGCATGTTCATGGATGACAGGTCCTCAAGGACATATACGGAAACATCCTCATCAATGTTGGCTAGCTTCTTGGAAATGCAGTGGTTCCGGTCATGGACAAACCTCTTCTCACAGCCGGAGATGGAGACGAGTCTCCTCTTCGCACTGCGGGTGCCTTTCTCCTGCAGCTCAGAACGCACGTGGTTGTATTTCCTCTTCACCCGCCTTGCATCCTTTGATCCATAGCGGACTCCCTCAGAGGTTGTGACAATGTTGTAGACACCCCTGTCCAGTCCCACTATCTTCCCATCTTTCTTCTCTTCAATTACAGGATCATGACATTCGTAGATGAGATTGACGAACACCCTTCCTTTCCTGTTTATGCCTATGTTCGCTCCCTTCTGCTTCCATCCGTCCGAAGCAGGACAACGCTCAGTGAAGAACTCAGGGATTGTTATTATTGTCTTTACCCTCTTGTCACAGGTACTGAAGGTCAGCTGAGAGCCGCGCAACGTGAGCGTGCGCACATCATAGCGCATCGTGCACTTCTCCTTCATCGAGGGTCTTCTCATCCTCTCGGCCTTCTTCGGATGCTTCTGCTTCAGCTTCGTCCTCTTCAAATTCCAGTTCTTGACAGCTTCCACTGCAACATCCCTTGCACACTGTATGAGTCCTGTGGGAAGAGTCGGACACTCTTCCTTTATCCTCTCGTACTGGACCTTGTGAAGGAACCTCTTGGATGTGCTGCTGTTATTGATGAGGCACTCTGCAGACATATTGAAGGCCCTTGCATACTGCTTCCTTGTCTCCACAACAGCAGAGACTTCCTTATCAGATAGTCTGGGGAAAACAGTGATTGACCTTCGCATACAACAATCATACCATTCTTTATAATAGGAGGCAACATGAGAAACAACAACAATTCGGTCTCGACACTGCAGTATCATATCGTCTGGTGTACGAAGTACAGGCATCCTGTGCTCACCGGAGCGGTGGAAGTGGAGACGAAAACCATACTGGCACAGACCTGTACAGAGTATGGCTGGACTCTCAAGGCTATAGAGGTCATGCCTGAGCATGTCCATCTCTTTCTCGAGGCCTCTCCTGACGACGCGCCCTCTTCGATAGCGCGCACTCTGAAATCAATCTCTGCGGTACATATCTTCACAGCCTTCCCAAAATTGAAGGAGCGCAAGTTCTGGGGATCCGGACTATGGTCCAAAGGATGCTATTACGGAAGTGTCGGTGCAATCACGGAGGAAAGCGTGAAAAAGTACATAGAGAACCAGAAGTCGAACATCGGAGGTACCGAATGATGAATTGTCCAATCTGCGGCAAAGAGATGGCAAAAGGAACAGTCATTTCATCGGGGAGCATGCCATTCAGCACAAACGTAACATTCAAATTTGAATTGCACACTGAAAATGCCCGATCTTGCTTGATACTGGAAAAGAAGGCTACTGCATACTATTGTCCGGATTGTGGCCATGTGATTGCCTTCTACAAGACGAAGTGAACTTTGCCGCATTCATCCTGCAGGACAAGCCTGGCAGGTTTTCTGGCGGTATGTCTTATAAAGGCTCCGCAATGGAGCCTTCTTCATTAAGCTATATTGTATGCTGAGATGTCCTTCTCCTCGGAAACTACTCTGAGCCTCTCAAGAGCTCTCTTCTCAATCTGCCTGATTCTTTCCTTTGTAAGGCCATAGACATCACCGATTTCCTTCAGAGACATCGGCTTCTCACCATCCAGACCGAAGCGGCGTGTGATGATATCCTTCTCCTTGTCAGAGAGAACGGAAAGCAGCGATCTAACATCCTTCTTAAGCGATGAATCCATGAATACCATCTCAGGACCATCCGCCTCATCCTCGATGAAATCACCGAAGGTTGAATCGCTTTCCTCACCTTTCCTGACAGGGCTGTCAAATGAGACCATCTCAGAGCTTATTGTCAGCAGATCGCTTACGAGAGTCTTGTCCAGACCTGTCATCTCTGCAATATCATCAACGGAAGGATCAGATGTCTCTCTTTCGTGCATGATTGTCTTCTGTGCTTTCTGTATCTGCATCAGCTCATTTGTCCTGTTAAGAGGAAGCCTTACAGCCCTTCCCTTCTCTGACAGGGCTTTCATTATGGACTGTCTGATCCACCATACCGCATATGAGATGAAATGATAGCCTTTCTCCGGTTCGAACTTATCAAGAGCCGTGATGAGCCCGATATTACCTTCGTTAATCAGATCCGAAAGAGGAAGTCCCTGACCGCGGAATTTCTTTGCAACTGATACGACGAATCTGAGATTTGCATTCAGAAGCTTCTCCCTCGCCGCCTTGTCACCATTCTTTGCCTTAAGAGCAAGTTCATATTCCTCTTCGTGAGAGATAAGGGGAATCCTGTTGATTTCCCTGAGATAAATCGAAAGGACTTCGTTATCTGTCTCTGTCATCTCGGGTACTGTATTCTTTATATCTTCCATTTAGGTATCCTCCTTATCGATACACAAACATATTTGCAGGAAGCATGCCAACTTGGAGAAAATATGATTATTTCTTTATATTACAAATAATTAATGATTATATAGAACAGATGTAGTGATACACACAAATGGGTCATAATGACCAAGGAGATTCAATAAGCTGTTTAAAAGGGACAAAATGACCCTCAGAAGGCCTCATCAAGGCTATCTGGGTCAGATTGCCACGGAAAGCATATCTTCACTGACTCAAGAAGATTCCGTCTGCCCTCTCCTGTCACGTTGAAAGGCGAATCATTGAGCGCCTTCACGAAGGAATCATATGCATCCTTTATGAGATCTGAGATCATATCACCTTCCGGAAGAGAGAGAGTGAACACAGGCTTTGACCTGAGATACACAGCCAGCTGATAGCGATAGAAGCTGACGAACTCAAGCGTTATCTCCCTGAGGTCAAGACGGCTGAGAAAAGCTTCGGCATAATCCTCGAAGGCATCTTCATAAGATGCTCTCCTTGCTGCTTTTCCGGCTTCTTTGTATAGGACTATGCTCATCGTCTTGTTCATGGTCTGCCTCTGTGTATTCTGAATATAATAACGATGGAGAAAAAGAGAAGAGGCAATTCAATACTTTTTCTTCTTTTTTATTCTCCACTTGCCGTACGGCCTTTACGTTTGTATATTCCATATTGGTCACATGACCAGAATAATGAAATTCAAAGAGGTGAAACCATGAAGATTATTCCGCTTGGCGACAGAGTACTTGTAAAAGCTAAGGAAGTTGAGGAGAAGACAGCATCTGGTATCTTCATCCCGCAGACAGCACAGGAGAAGACACAGATCGCAACAGTTGTTGCTGTAGGTGATGACGAGTCAATCAAGGTAAAGGCTGGTCAGCAGATTCTCCATGATAAATATGCAGGAACACAGCTCAAGGACAATGGTGAGGATTATCTCATCCTCAACTATGCAGATATCCTTGCTGTCATTGAGTAATATCGCATAGAAATAAGAGAGCAGAGCCGGAGACGGCTCTGTTTCTTTCAGTAAAGGAATCTCTCGATCTTATCTCCGATGTTATCCAGCATCGTATCCTCTGGGATATAGCAGTCAGGAAGGGATGAGATCATAAGGCGTCCATAGCCTTTTCTAAGTATCCTTCCATCCAGAAGCAGAACGACTCCCCTGTCCGTTTCGGTTCTTATAAGCCTTCCTATACCCTGCTTCAGCTTCAGTGTAGCTTCAGGCATCGTCATTTCCATAAACGGCGATTTCTCGTTCTTCAGAAGATACTCAGACCTTGCCTTTACAATCGGGGTTGACGGAACAGTGAAAGGAAGCTTCACGATGACGACTAGACGGAGCGTATCACCTGGTGCATCCACACCCTCCCAGAACGAGGAAACGGCGAAGAGCGAGCTGTCTTTCTTCTTCCTGAATTCTGCAAGAAGCTGAGCTTTTGAAACCTTGTCATCCTGAAGCATCAGGCCATCTATCTCATTTCTCAGAGGGAAATAGACATCCTTCATCATCTTCTTGGAAGTGAAAAGAACAAGCGCGCCACCGCCAGATGCCTCTATCGCGGCCTTTACAGCGCGTGCAACATATGCTGTGTACTCTTCGCTCGATTCATTGGAGAAGAGCGTCGCGTCCTGAGGAAGGAGCAGAAGAAGGTTCTTCCTATATTCAAAAGGCGATGGGAATATCCCGGAAAGAGCCCTTCCCGTCTCTTCAGCGAGTCCCGAACGGTTCTCGAAATATGAGAATGATGATGACACAGTAAGCGTTGCTGATGAGTAGATCATTGAATCAAGATGGGAGACAAGTGCCTTTGAAAGCACAGGCCCCGTGCTCATAGGAGCGATATGAAGCTCAGGCTTCCCGTCCGGAGCCTCCTCCGAGTAAGGAATATATTCATCCCAGCGTGAGAATCTCATCCATGTCCTTAAAGTATCAGCATAGTGCGAAAGCGTATGGGCATAGCGCTTGATGAGATCGACATAGATATCATTTGATTCTGAGGGTTTATCGCTGTACCCCTGATAAATAGCACCGGCAATCGATGACATCAGCTCAGCAGCCGCCTCACCCTTCTCTATCTCCCTGAGATTATCCCGGTAGAATGCTGGGGTGAAAAGGACCTCGTTATCCTTTCCATATCTGGAAAGGAGCTCTGTCAGCGTGATGTCATAGTCAGAGATGAGAGTACGGAGATGCGCTATGTCATCCTTGGCCTTCTTGCCGCTTCCCCTTTCCTTCTCTTCTGTCGAAAGGAAATCAAGGATGGAGGCAGAGCCGAATCTTTTCTCTTTCCTTGTAAGGTAATCAAGTGTTCTGAGGACTCTGTAGGAAGAATAGACTTCAGACATTACATCAGTAGCTTCATTCTCTATATGGTGAGCTTCATCCATAACGCATACGGAATATGAGGGGAGAATCGCATCATCAGAGTAATCTATCTCATCATCAAAACGTGCTTTGGCATCGATGAGAAGCAGATGATGGTTTGTCACTATGATATTGCTTCTCGCAGCTTTCCTTCTTGCCTCATAATAAAAGCACTGCGAAAGATATGGACATCTGTGTCCCATGCACTCCTTGTCATCTGAGACGAAATCATAGAACATCCTGCCTATTTCAGGCGATGGAACATCGGCTGCAGCTCCTGTATCGGTTGAGGCAACCCACTCTTCAAAGGCTTTCTCGCTGCTGCTCCTAAGCTCTTTCAGAAGGCTCTTCTCATTCCTAGCTTCAGAAAAACGTCTCAGGCAGAGGTAGTTATTGCGTCCGTAAAGGACCGAAACAACGGCGTCAGAGGACAACGCTTCCTTTATGAGAGGTATGTCCTTGTCATAAAGCTGTTTCTGAAGCGTTATCGTACTGGTAGCTATGACAAATCGCCTTGATGAATTCTCCTCAAAGGAAAGGAAGACAGGAACGAGATACGCGAAGCTCTTTCCCGTACCTGTTCCAGCCTCCACCTCGGCATGCCGTCTCTCATCCAGCGCCTTCGCAATAAGCGATGCCATCTCCACCTGACCGGAACGGAACGAATAGGAAGGAAGAAGCTGTCCCAGTTCGCCATCAGGGGAGAATACTGATTCTACGTCAATCACCAGATTCTCCGATTCTCAGCTCCGCCATCTTGCGCGTTATCGTTTTCCTTCCGATACCCAGGAGTTCCGCAGCTTTCGTCTTATTGCCATGAGCATAGGAAATAGTCTCAAGAATCAGAGCCTTCTCCGCTTCATCCATTGTCACAGGAAGAGTGAACGTCACACTCTTCTCCGAATCTGAGGATCTCACCTGCTGGGGAAGATCATCGACATCAATCACCTTGGAGCGGCAGAGAACCACCGCAGCCTCCACCGCGTTTCTCAGCTCTCTTACATTTCCTGGCCAGGAGTATGAGAACATAGCCTTCCTGGCAGCTGGCGTGAAGCCTTCAATCTTCCTTTTATCCTCTGAATTGAACGTATCCAGAAAAGATGCAGCAAGGAGCTCGATATCCTCCTTCCTCTCTCGAAGTGGCGGCACTTCGATATGCACAACATTCAGCCTGTAGTAAAGATCCTCACGGAAGGTCCCCTTCTCGACCTCCTCCGCAAGGTTCCTGTTCGTTGCGCAGATGACCCTGACATCGACTGTCATCGTCTTTTCTCCGCCGACTCTCTCGAACTGTCTCTCCTGAAGAACTCTCAGAAGCTTCACCTGCGTCTGGCTGTCTATTTCACCAATCTCATCGAGAAAAAGAGTACCGCCGTCAGCAAGCTCGAATCTTCCCTTCTTCAATCCCACGGCACCTGTAAACGCACCCTTCTCATGGCCGAAGAGCTCATCTTCCAATAGCGACGCGGAAAGAGCTGCGCAATGGACTTTGACAAATGGCTTGTCACGACGGGATGAAAGAGCAACGAGAGCGTCAGCGACAAGCTCCTTACCCGTTCCTGATTCACCTGTGATGAGAACGGAGGCTTTCGTGTCGGCAACCTGCGTAATGGTCTGCATCATCTCGGATATCTTTCCCGATTTCCCGATAATCCTGGAATACCCCTGCTGCTTCCTCAGCTTCTCGATCTCTTCTGAAAGCTTCCTGTTCTGCTCAGCAAGGTCAGATGCCGCTATGCTCTTCTTCACGACAAGCAGCAGCTTGTCTATATCCACAGGCTTGGTAAAGAAATCTATGGCACCATCACGCATAGTCTCAACAGCTGTCTCTATGGTTCCATGACCGGTGAGAACAATCACGGGAAGCGCTGGATAGGAAGATGAGATGCGCTTCAGAAGTTCATAACCATCCATCCCTGGCATCCTGAGATCTGTGATGACAAGATCGATTATGTTCTTCTGCACATTATCCCAGGCCTCGTTGCCATCGGAGGCTGTTATCACATTGTATCCTTCATCCTCGAAGGCCATTCTCAGACCTGAAAGGATATTCTTTTCGTCATCAGCTATCAGAAGCGTCGGCATAATCATCCTCCTTCTTCTCAGTAAGGACCTTCCTTTCCGTAGAAGGAACAGGAAGCTTTATGGTGAATACAGTTCCCTTTCCAGGCTCTGATGAGACGAAGATATCGCCTTTATGCTCTTTGATCACCTTATACACGACAGTCAGGCCAAGTCCGGTACCGGAGGCTTTTGTCGTGAAATATGGCTCGAAGATCTTCTCGAGATGCTCGCTGTCGATACCGGTTCCGGTATCCTCTATCCTGATCACCTCATAATCCCCATCGAGACGTGTGGAGATTGAGAGCGTACCGCCACCTGGCATTGCCGCAAAAGCATTCTCAGCAATATTCAGCAGACATTGCCTCATATAGCGGGAATCGAACTCGATTCTCGGCATGAATTTCTCGGTTTCAGCTACTATCTTTATTTTCTTATCCGTAGCTTCCGGAGATAGGAAAACGGTAAGGTCGTCTATCACATCGTTTATCGAACCGAGCCTCAGCTCTATATCCATCGGTCTCACAGCGAAAAGAAAATCAACAGCTATCGAATTGAGGTGATCTATCTCCTCATCGACAACGGAAAGATACCGTTCTGCATTCTCAAGATCGATAGCACCTTTCTTCTGCATTGCCTTCCTCATGAGCTGGAGATGTATCTTCATCGCAGCCAGAGGATTCTTTATCTCGTGCGCAATGCCCGCAGCCATCGTTGTCATCGAAGCAAGCGACTCAGAGCGTCTGAGCCTCGATTCCTTTCTTATCTCATCTGTGATGTCCTGGACTATCACATCGGTGAATGTTCCACGATCAAGGTGAAGGGCTTTGAATGAAACGCGCTCCGTGATGATTGCATCACCCCGCTGGAATACGAAATCCTTCGCCTCCATTTTCTCATCTCCGGAGAATACCGCCTGAAGGAATTTCTTAACGTCAGGATCTATCATCATCGAGTCGAGATACATATCCTTCTTCATCCTGCGTCTTCTGTCAGATGGAAGGAGATGCACCGCAGACGCGTTGAAATAGACAAGCTTGCGTTCTGGGGAGAATACGAGGTGTCCTTCCGGAAGCGATGAGAGCAGACTTTCAAGCAGATCGCTTTCATCAAGCTCGTCTGAAACGAGTTTTCTTATCTCGCTCTCAGGGAGAGTGGCAAGGTCATCAAGTATTTTACGTAAAAGCTTATTTCCCATCTGCAACCTCCCTCAATGCAAGATCAAGAGCATATCTTATATTCATGTTGAATATCTCATTCCGGCTTATATAGAACGAAAGATGGTTCCATGCGTTCCGTACTCTTGATATCTTCACCCCTGATGAGAGCGCCTCATCCAGATATGATTTCACAAGCGAAAGGAAATACGGATAAGCCGAAAGCCTTTCAAGATCCTGGAACATCCTGTTCTCATCAGACCTTTCCATCATCTTTCCTTCAATAAGACATGATGAATAGAGCGCTGCCGCATCATGTACGGTCTTTCTGTCCTCGTCACTGTTTCCAGTCTCAAAGAAGAATGCTGCGAATGAAGGATAGTCACCGTAAAGCATGTATCTTTCACCGATGAAGGATGAAATTGATTTCCGGCTGAGTTCCGGAAACGAGAATCTCCTCACACGTGAGAGTATCGTCTGCAAAAGCCTCGATGGATACTCTGAGATAAGTATTATGTGGCTATGCTCAGGAGGCTCCTCAAGCATCTTCAGCATGCTGTTCTTAGCCCCTTCCGTATAGTCCTCTGCATTCTCGAATATGACGCACTTCTCCGTGCTTCCATCCTCAAGCCAGTTCTGTATGGCTCTTATCTCATCAATGGTCGCTCCTGCACTCTTCTTGCCGAGAGTCATAAAGTCTGGAGTGACTCTTCTTCTCAGCTCGGAAACAACCTCACTGACAGACTCATCATCCCACTCCGTACGGTCCTCCATATCGAGGATAATCGAATCGACAGCCTCCGCATTCCCGAAAAGAGTCGAATCCCCCTTGCCATCAGAATCAGTTCCGCTTCCTTTTACGGCAGCTTTCTTCCCTTCATATAGTTCAGCTATCGAATAATGATACTGCAGAAGAATCTTCCTCACAGTCTCGATGAGGAACATCTTCGAGCTTTCATTCCTATGTCTCTCAAAGAGAGATATTGCGGATGAGAATTCATTTGTCATCTGCCTGGAAAGGAACAGGGCCGTCTCAGGAAGCCTCAGAACATTACGGTTTCCACCTGTAAGTTCATATGCAAGATCGAGAGCACCTGTAAGACGTGATGACCCGGGCTTGCCTGAAAAAAGCAGCGACTGCGGCAGAAGAGATGAGAAAAGCGCGGAGGTAAGCTCCTCCGCTATTGTCCTCTGAGTTCTTCCAAGAGCGTCAAACGACATCGGCTATCACCCCGACAATACCTGGGAACAGCGGTTCGATAATGCGTTCTATTATGATGCTTGAAGCGAAGAATGACTCGAAATCAAAGAATGTCTGGTAATTGAGAACTGCCAGTATTATTGAAAGCACGACAGCGGCGGACACAAGGCCCCAGACAAAACCGAGAATATGGTTAAGAGCCGGTATGAGCTCAAGAACGTTCTCAAGCATGCCGCCGAATATCCTGATAAGAGCATAGACAATCAAGGCGATGGCAACGAACACTATCATTGTCGCCCAGAACGGAGGGATTGTGGAATTCGCGATCAGAAGCGACGCGAAAGGACGTGTGAGAAGAAGCGATACCGGGATAGATACCAGAAATCCCGCAAGATGAGCAAACTGGCGGGCAAAACCGACTATGCATCCAGAGATGGCGCTTATGAGAAGTATAGCAAGAACTATGATATCCAGAGTTCCGAATGTAAGAGTTCCAATTGTGATTGTCCAATCCATAATGCATATAATAGCCTTAAAATTTCTTTTTAGCCATTCTATGCATTCCTTCCCTATTTGATTATTCTTCGGATATGGCAAATTTCTTTTCATTCCTCTTCGGAGGAACAAAACATGATAAGGATATGAAGAGGCTCCGCCCTATCGTCGAGAGCGTTAAGAATGAATACAGCTGGGCTGAATCCCTTAAGGACGAGGAATTCCCCGAGATAACGAAGAAGTGGAAGGAAGAGGTAAAGAACGGAAAGAGTCTTGATGAAATCCTTCCGAAGGCTTTTGCTCTTGCGCGAGAAGCATCAGGCAGAGTCCTTGGGGAAAGACACTACGATGTGCAGATAATGGGTGCTATCGTTCTTCACGAAGGCTCGATCCTCGAAATGAAGACAGGTGAAGGAAAGACTCTTACAGCCGTTCCCGCAGCTTATCTCAATGCGCTCTCTGGGGAGGGTGTTCATATTGTTACCGTCAATGACTACCTTGCTCAGCGCGACGCTGAATGGATGGGAAGGGTCTATTCATTCCTCGGTCTCACTGTCGGCTGTATCATCGCAGGACAGGATGAGGAGAGAAAGAAGCAGGCTTATTCTGCTGATATTACATATGGAACAAACAACGAGTTCGGCTTCGATTACCTGAGAGACAACATGAAGATATCTCTCAAGCAGAAGCTCCAGCCTAAGCATCACTACTGCATCATCGATGAAATCGACTCGATTCTCATAGATGAGGCAAGAACACCGCTTATCATATCAGGACAGGCTGAGGATGATACTCCGAAGGTCAAGGCCGCGAAAGCTGTGGTTCCCTACCTCAAGGAATGCGAGAAGAATCCGGAAACAGGTGATTATTATGAACTCTCAGCTTTCGACAAGCTTGATAAGGAAGTCGTTGCAGCTTTCGATGAAAAAGGTGATTTCAAGCTCGATGAGAAGTCGAAGAAGGTCACATTCACAAAGCAGGGAATGACTCATATGGAAGAGCTTCTCAGAAAAGAAGGAGCTCTTCAGAGCGGAAAGGATGATGAAGGAAATACCGTAACCTCTCTCTATGACGACCAGAACTTCGAACTCGTGCATTATGTCACACAGGCCGTACGTGCCCAGTATATGTACAAGCGCGATGTCGATTATCTCGTAAAGGATGGAGAGGTTCAGATTGTCGATGAGTTCACAGGACGCGTGCTTCCTGGCAGAAGATACTCAGAAGGTCTGCATCAGGCGATAGAGGCGAAAGAGAATGTATCAGTCCGTGGTCAGTCAAAGACTTTCGCGACAATCACATTCCAGAACTTCTTCAGGATGTATGACAAGATATCAGGTATGACAGGTACTGCTGATACCGAAGCAACTGAGTTCAAGCAGATTTACGATCTCGATGTTGTAGTCATTCCTACGAATCTTCCCGTACAGAGAAAGGATCTTCCTGATCTCACTTTCTATGATGAAGCGTGCAAGTTCAATGCGATAGTGAATGATGTGAAGAGAATACATGCGACAGGACAGCCGATTCTCATAGGAACAGCCTCCATCGAGAAGAGCGAGAAGCTCTCTTCCCTTCTTACCAGACAGGGAATAAGACATGAGGTCCTGAACGCGAAGAACCATGCAAGAGAGGCTTATATAATCGGAGAAGCCGGCGCAAAAGGCGCTGTCACCATTGCGACAAACATGGCTGGCCGTGGTACTGATATCAAGCTGGGAGGCTCACCTCTCCATCTTGCTATAAAGAAAGTCGGCACGGATGCGGATCCGGAGACACTGAAGAAGGCAATGGAGGATGTCCAGCCTGAGTACAGAAAAGCCTATGAGGAAGTAAGAGCGCTCGGCGGTCTTTACATCATCGGTTCTGAACGCCATGAATCAAGACGTATCGACAACCAGCTCAGAGGACGATCAGGACGTCAGGGAGATCCCGGAACAAGCCAGTTCTATATCTCTCTCGATGATCCACTGATGAGGCTCTTCGCAAAGGAAGGTCTTAAGGAGATGATCGGAAGACTCGGACTCAAGGATGGAGAGCCTATCCAGCATAAGATGCTCGACAACGCTATAGAGAATGCGCAGAAGAGAGTCGAGGAAAGAAACTTCCAGATCCGTAAGCATCTTCTTGAATACGATGATGTTCTGAACGAACAGAGGAATTTCATCTACTCTGAACGCGACAAGATCCTCGCTGATGAGAACCTTCTTGAGAGAATCATTGAGAACTCAAAGGATCTCGCGGATGCTGCATGGCAGGCTGCAGAAGGTGACAAGGAGAAATTCCTCTCAAATTACCAGAGCGTGTTCGCTTCCCGCCCTGCAGAAGAAGATGAGAATGATATCTCAAAAATCAAGGAGTCTCTTGAGAGGAATCTCAGGGACAAGGAAGCAAAAGCCGGAAAGGAGAATTTCTATGGCTTCATCCGCTTCGTTTATCTGAGGAATATCGATAAGCGCTGGGTTGATCACCTCGATGCACTTGAGGATATAAGGGATGCTGCTTCCCTTATGAGCTATGCTCAGAAGAATCCGCTTGTTGAATACAAGAATACCGCATCCGATGCCTTTGACGATATGATTGAGAGCATTACTGAAGCTGTTGTAAGAACAGTGAATGCCGTACGCATCTCAATACAGCCCAGAGTACAGAATGCACCTAACAGGAAGATGCAGGAAGTCCATCGTACTCCGGCAGATCTCAATTCAAGAAGAGATCAGAGGACTGTGGTCACATCTCAGTCACAGGCTCAGAATACGACAGTAGTCCGCTCCACTCCGAAAGTAGGAAGGAATGATCCTTGTCCATGCGGAAGCGGTAAGAAGTATAAGCATTGTTGTGGTAAGAATTTATAACGTAAATATTCACCAAAACGCCTAAAACCTTCATCGGCCACCGAATAAAATACGCGGTGGTCGATTCTTTTCTTCATATTCTCAGTGTTTTCTCATATATGAAGGCTATGCCTTGCTTCGCTAAGTATTACTGTAGAACAGGCAATGGCGTGTGTTAAAATATCTTCAGACTACCCTCAGGGATATTCCAGAAAGAGGATATGATGAGAATTTCAAAAGCCGAACTCACATGCAGAATTGTTGATATTTTCCTACTTATTCTTATCATTGCAGGGTATGTCACAGGTAACGGAAACACCGGGCTTACCCTCATGATTCTTTCCAATGTCGTTGTAAGACGTATTGCATGTATTCCTGAAAAGAAATCAATCAGAATTCTCATCAATGCATCTGGAATTGCACTGCTTACTGCAGGCGGTATGATATGGGGTATTGAGACACTGAGAACACCAGGCGCATATAGATGGCTGGACATCATGATTCTTGCCATAATTGTTATATTCTGGCTGGTTGGAGTTATGATGTTCAT
>JADIMF010000157.1 GCA_017694915.1 Candidatus Ornithospirochaeta stercoravium | reverse complement strand
AAGAGCCTCGATTTCGCCCTTAAGGAGAAATACGGGCTTGTTTATCAGCTGGAACACGGAACGCTTGAGGATGGGTTCTGGTTTGAATGTTCTACAGCCTACCATTTCTACGCATTCCAGAATTTCATGCTTTACGAGAAATTCGCACAGCATACGGAGTATTCGAATCTTGGCAATCCTGCGTACCTGAAGATGCTGGAGTCCATTCTGAGAATCGAGAAAAGCGATGGCTCTTTTCCTCTTCTCAATGATGCACATCCTGAGCAAGGAGACAGGGATGGCTATGGACTTTATGAATTCGCATACAAGACATGGAAATCCAAAACCATACTCAAGGAACTCAACAGAAAGTACAGGACTGAGAAGAGATTATCTCCTGAATCCTTCTTCTATGGTGTACCGGTGCTTTCAGAGTGTTCTGAGGAAATAACACAGGAGACTCTCGTAGGGGAGAATGGACTTGGTGCATCCGTCATACGTAAAGGTCCACTTTATCTTCTCTTCAGGCATGGCCCGTACGGAGGAGAGCATGATCACTACGACAGGCTTGGTATTTCCTATTACTATGACAATGTTCCGGTATCGATAGATATGGGAACAACCGGTTATGGTGCGATTCTCCATTATGATTATTACAAGAACACCCCGACGCATAATACCGTATCGATAAATGAGGGTAATCAGCCACCATCTGCCGGTCGTCTTCTCAGTTTCGAAGAACATGATGGCAGAGTCAGGGTTAAAGCATCAGCTGAATGGGTTGATGATTACCCATTTACAATCAAGCAGTGGGATGATGAGTCATATAGGCACGCATATATGGAGCGTCTTATAGATGTGGGAGAAGATGCTGTCTTTGATGTTTTCCGAGTCAGGGCAGAAAATGCTTCTGAGCTTCTTTATTCATTCCATTTTCATGGAGAACGGATTTATTCAGATTCTGTTGAACCTATGGAAGCATTGAGCAGCAGAAAGCCTCTTTGTCATCTTGATTCATGGGCAAGGACGGTTTCCGATACTCTGCATACAGCTTATGTGAACAAAGGTGTCCATACAGATGTCTATTCATATGTTCCGTCCGGAGAGATCATCACTGCATCCGGCCCTGATAACCCATCTTCCATGAAGATGAGCTATGTAATCGGGAAGACAGATGGAAAGGAAGCTGTGTTTGCCTCTCTCATATCATCGGGATATGGCAGATCATATGTAACGGATGCTGTCTTCTCCGTTGAGAATGGAAAGGTGAGAGCAGAAGCTGTAATGGCTGATGGAAGAAAGGTCATATTCACCGAATAAGGAGAACGGTAATGGAAAAGCTTTATCCAAACAGGATGGGATTCATCGAACACTTTCTCGTAAGCGGGGTAGCTGAAGATGATTTCGTCGATAATCATATTGATGATAACCAGCTGCATTATGAGGCATTCCTGCGTTCTATTGTTCCTGAAAGGAATCTCGATGCGCCTCACGGTTTCCCGAAAATCGGGGAAATAAGCCGCATTGGGCTTCCATGGCGGTATCATTTCACGCATGGTGATTCATTCGTTGATTACAGCACTTTTTACTTCACATTGAAGAAAATAAGGCTGGAAGCTGCCGTAGGGCTTGTCTCTCCTGTCAGACAGAAAATCACAATACGCGTATGGTCATATGCATCGATCGATCTGTGGTGCAACGGAGAGAGAAAGATTGTCCTGGAGACACCTTGCTATAAGCCGATAATGCATAAAGATGCTGTTCTGGATCTGGAAGAAGGCTTCAACAGTATTTATGTTTCTCTCCAGAATCTAGGTGTCCGTGATACAAGAACGCTTTTCGGAATACAGGTCAGAGAGACAGAGAGTCCTGTTGAGATTTCGATTCCCGATGCAGAGGAAAGCATAAATGGAGCTGCATTCCTCAGCGGACTGAGATTATCCGATCATACGATAAGCTTTCCTCATGTTGCTCCTGAAGGAAGCGAGGCAGGCTACTTCGATGATACTGCTGATTTCGGCAGGAACGGCAACAGATACACTTGGATGACAATTTCCGGAAAGACATCGTTTACTGCGGAGCCTGGGAATCCCCACATAGTCATCAGAGTGAAGTCCGGCGATGGATACCTCTCGAGAAAATTCGAGATACCATCCGAGATTTATCCTCGCTATGGCGTTGTCGGGGATGATGAGGCGAACAGGGAAGCCTATTACCGCAGAATGGCAGAGTGGAAGAGCCTCGATCACGGTTCATTCGGATTCTCCATGCCTCACATTCTCATACGTAAATACCTCGGAATGGAAAGGCCTGATGACCGGGAGATGATGTACGAGACACTACAGCAGATTACAGACCGGTATGACTGTTCTGATTTCCTTGTCGGAAGCCTCATCAGATACATTCATAACTATGAAATGGATGATGAGCTTTCTGCCGATGTGAAGAAAACCCTCCTCGGTTACAGATACTGGATGACGATGGAAGGCTCCGATGCCATGTGCATGTGGAGTGAGAATCATGCAATGCAGTTCTTCGCTTCAGCGTATCTCGCTGGTCGTCTGTATCCAGAGGATTATTTCTCAAGAGCGAAGATGAGAGGAAGGGAGCTTGAGGCTTTCGGTAAGGCCCGTCTCAATGAATGGTTCGATTCAGTGGATGAATATGGCTTTGAGGAATTCCTCAGTGCCTGCTATATGTGTGTCACGTTCGCAGCTCTTGTCAATCTCTATGATTACGCTGAGGAGGAAATAAAGAGAAGGGCAGGCAGGACTCTCGACAGAATCATGCGCATGCTGAGCCTTCACGCATTCCATGGCTCTGTCATCGCTCCTATGGGGAGAATATACAGGGATGTCATTTATCCATTTACCCAGGGGGCGCAGGTGCTGATGAATCTCGTGGATAGCCGTACTCCTATAAGTGATAAGGAAAGCTATCTTGTGAGCTATGCGACATCGTCATACAGGTTCCCAGATGATCTGAAAGAGCTTATGGAAAGTGATGCTGATACGTCATATTCGACAGGCAATGCTCTTGTGAAGATTAAGAAGACACAGGATTACCTTCTCACTAGCGTGCAGTCTCCACGCTCTGATGGATTCAAGAGATGGCCGAATCTCACATTGGATGCCTCATCTCTGGATACATCGAAATATCCTGTGGTTAAGAGTCTTAATGAGCGTTTCCATGGCACAACAGCATTCGGGCCGGGAAAATATGGTTATCAGCAGCATATGTGGGTAGCAGCGCTCTCACCTGAGGCTCTTGTGTTTGCAAACCATCCGGGCGGGACGTATGACGGATCTTCCATGCGTCCCGGATACTGGTACGGAAATGGCATAATGCCTGCTGTGAAGCAGACGGAGGATGCGATAGCTTCAATCTACAGTATTACAGATGACTATCCTGTGCATTTCGTTCACATCTATGCTCCGCTCTCGAAATTCGATAATGCAGAGATTGAGGATCACTGGCTTTTCCTTTCAAAGGGAAATGGAAATATAGCGATCTGGTCGAGTGGAAGACTGGAGCCGTATTCAGATGAGCTTCCAGATTCCGAGTTCCGTATCTACAAAGATAAAACAGCGTTTATCTGCTATGTAGGAAGCGGCAATCCTGAAGCTTTCAAGAAAAGCTGCATGAAAAGGCTTCCAGCATTTGATGAAGAGTCCATGACTCTTTCCGATGCTTCCGGTATTAAGCTGGCATACAAGGCAGAAGAAGACAGAACACAGTATGTCTGAGTTCATTCAGGGAAGCTCTGGTAGAACTTCCCTGAGTCTATGTCCATAAGGGTAAGCGGTCCTCTTCCGCTTCCTGCTCCTGTATCGAGAGAAACAAGGTGGTAGGTCTTTGAGATGAAGGGCCTGCCGCCATTGTAGAGAAGAGTAGGCGTATGGCCTGTGAATATTGTCTTGGCTGTTTCGATTGGCTTGATCTCGTGCCTCGGCATCCAGTACGGCATTTTTCTCGATTCAGGAGTTGCTGAGAAGAGATAATCCCTGTCCCATACCATCTCTTCCATCCAGTCA
>JADIMF010000156.1 GCA_017694915.1 Candidatus Ornithospirochaeta stercoravium | reverse complement strand
TGTGTCCTTTCTTCTTTCCTAACCTTCCGTTTTGCAATATATTCAGCGAGTGGAACGGATAATAACTGTACGAAGCACACGTCTTGATAATGCAGAGAAGAAGCTTGAAGCCCTTGGAAGGGAAAAAGAAGCGGAACTGAGAGGAAAAGGAGTAATCAAAGGATATGACAGCCTTTTCAGCAGAATACTCATTGCACCTTCTCTGACAGATCGTAAGCTCGGTTATTTCTCTCCTGCTGATAAACTCATCGTGATATCAGAAGAGATACTGAATTCAGCCTCCTGGCATGATACGGAGAACATCTTCATTCACGAGCTTGGTCATGCGCTCGCTTTCAGTCTTTATAAAGATCTTGATCACTCCGCATCTTTCAGAGAGTGCTGTTCCATGCTCGGCCTTGAGAAAGGTTTTGAGAAATCAAAGGTTAAGCTGGCGGCGAAAGAAACAGAAAAGGAAAAGGACAGGATTAGAAAACTCCTTGCTCTGTCATCATCGCCTTTCGAGAATGAAGCAGCAGAAGCAATCAAAAAAGCCAAATCACTGATGGCAAGGGGCAGCATATCCCTAGATGAGGACAGAGAGGAGAGAATATACATGGTTCCTCTTTACCAAGCTGGCAGATTTCCATACTACGCCAGAGTCCTGATGAATTACATATCCGAATCAACCGGAGTCTACATCGTCACATCATACAACCAGGACGGGACAAAGACATCGGTCGCATACGGCACTCTTGAGGAGACAGAGACATCGATCTACCTCTGGGATTACCTCGTGTCATCAGCCGAGAGGGAAATAGAAAAGCTCAGGAAGATGGGGAAACACATCACGAAGGACAGCTTCATAAGAGGTGCGGTCCTTGCTCTCAGTTCAAGAACTGCGGATGCTGATGATGACACCGCGCTTGCCCTCATCAGGAACGAGAACAAGGAGAAAACCCAGCGGATGATATTTGCAGATATGAAGATAACCACAAGATCCTATTATTCGAGAGGCGGAGATGCCGCAAGTTTCAGGCAGGGAGAAGGCTTTGGGAGCAAACTTTCAATCCCGGAGAAAATAGGAAGACGCAGAATCGAGTGAATTCAGATGAAATAGTTACATCAATAATGCATTCTGCCCTTTAATCTGCAATTATATGCGGTTAAGCTTTCATCAGGAGATAAGATGAAAAAGGAGTACGATAACCCGACTTTCCCAGATAACGGAATCATCTATACCGGTGATTATTACACAGACATACCGTATCACAGATATATTTCTGATGAAGAGCTTCCATCGGGACCTGTATTCAATGTTAAGGATTTCGGCGCTACGACAGAGCGAGGAGTGCTTTCAACAGCCGCTATACAGCAGGCTCTCGATGAAGCAGGCAAAAACGGAGGAACAGTCCTTGTAGAAGGTGGTGCATATACCACAGGAACGCTTTCGATTCATTCAAACACAACTCTCTTCATCGCATCAGGAGCATCAATCGAGGCCTCAAAGGATCTGACGAAGTTTACAGATGCGTTCATACAGGCAGTCGATGCCGAGAATATGACGATATGCGGAGGCGGACGAATAAACGCAAATGGCGAGTACTTCGTATACCTTCCTCACGAAAGGCCGCTTCTAAAAGCTCTTGGATATACAAAGCTTCCACCAGTACTGACAGATCCAATGGGAAAACCTGAGGATACCTCGCGCTTTGCATACAGAGCCCGTATAAGATACGCAGAGGACAAGTGGAATGAAGGCGAGGAGAAAATCCTCCGTCCGATGTACACGCTCTGGATCAGGGGTTCAAGAAATGTCGATATCCACAACATCATAATAAGGGACTCAATGGACTGGAGTCTCTCTGTCGATATGTCGGAATATGTGAAGATTGAGAATATTATCATCGACAACAACAGACATGTCGCCAATACCGATGGAATCGATATCATGTCGTCAAAGCATGTACATGTTAAGCACGTATTCGTAAGCACAGCTGACGATGGCTTATGCGTCAAGGCTCCGATGCTTCAGGGACATGACAGCATCAACGTTGCAGACAGCAATATGGCAATGGGACCTGCAGAGGATGTGACGATAGAGGATGCGACAGTAATTTCCGTCATGAACGCCTTCAAGATCGGTACGGAGACTTATTTCGATATCAAAGGCGTAAGATGCGAGAACTGCACATTCATGCTCCCTGACATCTTCCCGGGTGGGGTTTCCGGAATATCGATAGAGTCAGCAGATGGTTCAAACATCTCCGATATAACTCTGAAGAACATAAAGATGAGGAATATCGCAGTTCCCGTATTCATCTCTCTGGCAAAGAGGAACAAGTTCGGCTATCTCTCTGACGAGGACAGGAAAGCCAAGGAAAACGGCGGAAGCGTATCAGATATAACGATTGAGAATATCGATGCAGAAGGAATGGAATCAACATGTATCATCACAGGATTCAGGGATGAGGATGGAAGCGAAGGCCGCATCAAGGACATTACCATCAAGAACATGAAGGCTGTCTATCTTGATAACAAGGAGAGGCTTTCAATCCTTCCTGAAATCCGTGAGAACGTCAGGGATTATCCTGAAAGCAATGCCCTTGGCGATATGCCGTCCTATGGTTTCTATGTCAGACATGCAGACAATGTTAAACTTGAGAATGTGAGCATAACACCGCGTTCATGCAACACAAGGGAAATGATTCTTACAGATGATGTGAAGGATTTTTCCATCAAATAATCATCTAAACCGCTGGTTTACCCGACTCTACTGTCCGTCGGTTGAGTCGGGAAAGCCATGAAAAGTAGCATTTGGGCATGGAAAAGAAAACACTTGGCAGCATGATTGCTGAACTCAGAAAGGAAAATGGAATGACCCAGGCTGATCTTGCAGAGAAGATGGGTATCACGGACAAAGCGGTATCGAAATGGGAGCGTGATCTCTCCTATCCTGACATCACAACGATACCGAAACTTGCAGATATTCTCGGAGTATCTGCTGATGAACTTCTCAAATGCAGGACAGAAAGCAAAGAGACAGATAAGAAAGAGAATCTTCCCCTCCTTATAACAAGAGCCATTGCACTTGCTATGGGATGTGCGGTAACGGTACTCTCGATTACAGGCAAGATAGAGATTAAATCAGGATTCACATTGCTTGGCATAGGCCTTGCATGCCTCGCGATAAGCCTGTTCATCGATCAGAAGGATTAATCCGGCAGAGTCGCCCCTGCCGGAATGAAGTTAATCAAGATACTGCGTAGGATCCTCGGCTCTTTCAAAGCTGAGGATTTTTCTTCCATCAGCAGTAAGCGAAAGCGAAGCTTCATCGAAAGAGACAGACATTGCCTTCATCGATGAAATGAAATCATTAAATGACATCTCATCCTTCCTTCCTGCTTTCACAAGATAAGCTGAGTTTCTGGAATAAAGTCTCAGCTCGGAATCAGCAATCATGTCATCATACGAAGTAAGCTCTCCACTTGCCCAGATTGCAAGGTATCCTTCATCCTTTGAAAGGAATATCCAGCTGCCATCCCTCTTCACCTCATCGAACCTGAAGAACGGGATATAAAGATGCGTGAAAGCAACCGGATGATTCTCAGGAATCGAATAGATTGCCGCAATCATACCTTTCTCTGCTGTAATTGCAGGCATCACGCCATTGCCATTCCAGTATCCGGGACGGAGCTCCGCATCCTCTGATGTAGTACCTGGATGGTTGACGAAGACAAGCGCATCCCCGGAGAGTGCTGCTGACCACATATGCTGCTGGTATCCATATACCCCTGGCTGGAAACAGGATGTGCCATGGAAGCATTCATTCAGCGATTTCACGAATGAATTGTCCTCAGCATCGAGGCCTTCTGTATGAATGGTATTAGGCCATCTTCTGAATTCCTTATCAGTTCTCGGAGATATGACAGATGTAAGAAGGTAGCTGTCATTCTTCTCAACGGAGACCATTGCATTGCCAGTTGAGTATCTCTCGCAGACAGGCTCAGCCATCAGCTTATCGAGGCCAGCTGGAATCTTATAGGAACTTGTTGCAAGGAAAGAAAGCCAGCCTTCTCCATAAGCGTAAGGCGCATCTTCATTCACAGCGTTCATAAGCGATGCAGCACATTCTCTGAATGGATATATAGCTCCTCTGTAAACTCTTCCCATAGGTGCTATGACAGAGCCTTTGAATGTGCTCTTTGCCAGCATCTCAAGGATCCTGTCCACGGCTTTGCGGGCTTTTATGGAAATGCTTTCCTTGCAGTAATCGATCACATTCAGAAGAGCCGCAAACGTTACAGCCATGTATGTCGAGCTGAGAAATTCCTCATAGCCTTTCTCCAGGACATCATCGAGCCATTCATCGACTCTCTTCTCACCATAGGCATGAAGCTCTCTGCCTGTCATTCCAGTTCTATGGAACAGCTCATCAGGATAGAGAAGCCCGGCATCACATGCAGAGAACCAGAACATGAGTGAGTGGTTCTCGCTCCAGAAGCACATGCCGTCTGCGCCTTTCATCGTCATCCAGTAACGATAATCAGTGATGGCATCCTTTGCCTCGTCCTTTACTTCTTCAGGAAGCCCATACTCATGGATATATCTCAGAAGGCCGCACATGAGGAAGTCGGAGCAATCGACACGCTTTTTTATCAGATCGATATCATTCCTGAGAAGCTCTATATCATCTGGCCTCTCCATACCAAGATATTTCCTTGCAAGAAGCGAGAAGCATGCGAATCCATGGCTTCCCCTATCGAGCATCGACACATCCGCAATTCTTCTGATGACGTCTCTGAAATGCTCATCCCAGCTATCTCTCTTCGGAAGGTATTCCGGTACGATTCTCTCGGAGAACTCGAAATCACGCTTCATTCCATTGCGGAGTATGACAGAACAGCTTTCAATCCCCTCGGGGATATCAACAAAGAAACCGCCAATGGGATGGATTTCGCTCGGTCTGTGCTTCACTTCATAGTCGACGCTGCTAATACCATATCTTATACAGCTTCCTGCAGGTGGTTCGGAGGAGAAAGACAGGCTTCCCCTTCCGATTTTTATCCCATCAAGGAACTCAGCACCTTTCGAATATTCCTCTTCATTATCAGCATCAGGAATAGTCGTAAGAATATGATCTCTATTCGTGAGAATCTGGAAAGCAAGCATATTCCTTGTATCGCGGACTCCGAGATTATCGGAAAGGAACACAAGCTCATTCCTGCCCTTTCTGAGATTCAGCGTGCATTTGACGCTCTGTATCGGCTTATAAACAGGATGCTCTGTCTCCGAGATGAGCTTTCCATTGAGATATACACCTGTGGACATATAAGTCCAGAGCACTGCTTCTGCTGTAATATCCTCATCAGCCACCAGAACAGATGCCACATACATCTTTATGCGCTGCAGGAGTGAATAGAAGGATGATCTGTCAACGAAGATACTTCCATGTGAATAGTAAGGCTGCCATTCCGCCTTTCCTATTCTGTCTCCAACCCCGAGACTGCATGGAGGAAGCTCTGATGGCTTCTTCTCAGAAACCGCTCTTCTCAGCATAGCCTCTAGCTTCAGCTGGTTCCTATCCGTCAATGATGAATTGTAGTCTTCTTCTGAAATAGCTGAGAGATAGCTTAGTACAAAGCCATCCCGATTAAGTTTTCTCATATTACCTCATTAATAATGGGGGCCGCAGCCCCCAAGTAGGTTAACCCTTTACAGCGCCCGCTGTCGAGCCGCTCATGAAGTTTCTATTGAATATGATATAGATGATGAGCATTGGGACGACGGCAATTGATGCACCTGCGAACATTACGTTCCATGCAGCAGCACCACCTCCGGTTGCCTTGAGCATGTTTACACCAACCGTAAGCGGTCTGAGGTTGTCCCTCGACATCGTGAATACCAATGGCATGATGTACTCGTTCCATCCCTGGCGGAATGAAAGAAGCGCAATAGTTCCCATGACTGGCTTCAGTACAGGAAGAATGATCTTGATGAACGTCTGGAAGAACGTACATCCATCAATCTTGGCAGCCTCATCGAGTTCCTTAGGAACGGAATCAACGAATCCTCTTGAGAGGAAGATATATGTTGCCTGTCCTGTTCCTACCGATATGAGGATGATAGGAATAAGGCTCTCTGTAAGATGCACAGCTGTCGCAAGCTCAAAAAGCGGTCTGATCGATACAGAACCTACGTTTATGAACATGAATGCAACAAAGATTCCGTAGATGAGATTCTTTCCGCGGAAAT
Organism: Candidatus Ornithospirochaeta stercoravium; assembly: GCA_017694915.1. Lineage (GTDB taxonomy): Bacteria > Spirochaetota > Spirochaetia > Sphaerochaetales > Sphaerochaetaceae > Ornithospirochaeta > Ornithospirochaeta stercoravium. The sequence continues at coordinate 6,322 of JADIMF010000156.1, read as the reverse complement.
GGCTTCTTGAGAACACATAGCCAGCCATCGTGGATATAAAGAGGGAGATAAGCATGACACCCACTGATATCACAACGCTGTTCCATGTATAAGTTGCGAACTTGGCACCTGTCCAAGCCTGAACATAGTTCTCGAAATGCCACTCTGACGGGAATATATTCGATCCACCGACAAGAAGCTCGACATTGCTCTTGAAAGAGCCAAGAACGATGTAGACTACAGGGAATATCGTGATGATTGCAAGAATGACCATCAGTACCCATATTACGAACATGACAGCCTTCTGCTTTCCTGACATTACAGCTCTGGATTTTTCCATATCTCTCCCCCTTACATCACATCATCAAGCTTCTTAGCTATACGCTGATAAGCTATCGTGACGATACCGACGATGATTGCAGCTACGACGGAAAGGAGTGCACCGTATCCGATCTGCGGCTGAGTCATATTTGTCAGTCCTGAACCGAAGATGAGGTTGTAGATATAGAGGAACATGACCATGGATCTGTTTCCAGGACCACCCTGTGTAAGAACCATGATAGCCTCGTAATCCTTGAATGCGCCTGTGATGGCGAGCATGAGGACAACCTTGAGAATCGGGCTGAGCATAGGAAGCGTAATACGGAAGAATGTCTGGATTCCATTTGCTCCATCGATCTTCGCAGCTTCATACACATCCTCGGAAATTACATTCATTCCTGTGATGAAGTAAAGCATGTAGTTTCCGAAACCACCCCAGACTGCAAGAACGGTAACTGCTGACATTACGAAATCAGTGCTGGTGAGCCATTGGATAGGAGCATCCATTCCAAGAGCCATCAGGATTCCGTTGAGGATACCATTCTGAGTTGCAAAGATAAATGTGAAGATCATGCCGGAAATCGATGAGCTTATGACTGTCGGCATGAAGTATATAGCACGGAACACAGAGGTTCCCCTAATCTTCTGGTTGAGAAGAACGGCACATACAAGTGCAAGAGGGATAATGAAGATAAGCTTGTATAAAGCATATTCAAATGTATGTCCCACACTGTTCCAGAATGTGGTATCTGAAAGCATTCTGGTGAAGTTTCTTGTGCCGGTGAAAGTTGCCTGGAATCCGTTGTAGTCATAGCAGACATAGCGGAACATCCAGATAAATGGGTATATAGAGCAGATCAGAAGCAGAAATACTACAGGAGAGAGCATGATGATTGCAGCAATCTTGTCTTTCTTGTCATCTTTCTTTATTTGCTTCTTCAGTTGTTTCTGTGGCATCTGTCCTCCTTATTCAAATGCGGGAAGGGGGAATGCTCCCCCTTCCTTCAAACGTCTCAGACAGGAGACTATTCTGTAAGATACTCAGGTGTTCCCTGATCTGGGTGAAGCGGATCGTAATCCTTGATTACGAGTCTTGTAGCAGATCCGGAAGCAACGTCTGCATCAAGTGCTTCGTTGTAGCGCTTGTTGAGATCAGCGATTGCATCATCGATATCAATGTAGCCCTGTACTGTATTCCAGAATACAGTTCTGTAGTCATCACCAGAGAGGTTGATTGCTGGCGGCTTCGGATAAACCGTCTCATACGGCTTGAGAGCGAAGTCAGCAAGACGACCTGTCTTGGAGCTGTCGATTATAGATGCCATGTAGTCTGTTGAAGGCAGGCAGTAGCCAGCTTCAAGGTATCCCTTGAGGAAGTCCTCAGACTGGAAGAACTCGATTACCTTCCAAGCCTCTTCAGGATGCTTTGTTGAGGAGATGATTCCCCAGCCCTTTGAAGGTGTTGTCTCGAGAGCGCCTGTTACCTCACCTGTGAGTGTCGGAAGCTCTGCTACTCCCCACTCGAATCCCTGTACTGGAATCTGCTCTGTGAATACTGCAGCTTCCTGAGAAGCATTTGACCAGAGAGCGAACATACCTACAGAGAAGAGAGCACGCATGTTATCTACACCCTGCTGATCTGGGTATGCGATATTCTCTGTGAAGAATCTTCTACCTTCCTCGAGAACCGGCTTGTAGCCAGAGAAATCGAAGCGGCCGTTCACATAGTCGTAGTAGTAGATACCAGACATCTCGGAAACCATCTCAAGAAGTCTCTCGAATGGAGAAGCATTCGTGAATCCGATTCCGTAGAATCTGCTGTTACCCTGCTTTGTGATATCTGCAGCCATGTCGATATATTCAGAGAGTGTCTTAGGAATCTCTGTATAACCGCACTGCTCAAGAAGGCTCTTGTTGTAGATTACACGTACACCGGATCTCATTCCCGTAGGAATCCAGTAGATATTGCCATTCTGTGCGTTGGTTCCCTCGTAAATCTGGTTATACGGATCATTTACCTTCTGGTACTCTGGGGAATTCGCAATGAAATCATTGAGTGGCATTGCGATGCCAGTGCTTGCAATCATGTTGATAGGAATTGCGTTGATACCAGCAACATCTGGAGCTGTACCGCCGCCAAATGCCATCTGGAGCATGTTGCGGAAGTTATCAGAGATGATTGTAAGATTGATCTGGATGTTATCGGTATTTGTTGCATTGTATTCAGCAACCTTTGCCTCAACATATTCCATATCGTGTCTATCTTCAGACCATACCTCTATAACAGTCTTTCCTGATGCGGATGCAGACTCCTTTGAGCCTCCTGCGAACACAGGTCCAAGGAAAAGCGACAGAATAATTCCTGCAAGAAGAAGTGTCTTTGCTATTTTCTTCATTCTTTCCTCCTAAATTTCAGTCAAGTTCAATGTTAAATCCGTATTATATCACACCAAAGGACACTTTCTTTTCATAACAGGACAGTTTCACGCTAAAAATGCTATAATACCGACATGGACAAGCCGTATCTCACAGCAATCCTTGCAGATGATGAGCCCGCAATCACAGAAGGACTGGCCTCTCTGTCAGTCTGGGATGAGCTAGGAATCAACGTTATAGACACCGCTTCTTCCGGTGATAAAGCACTCGAGAAGATTCTGACGCTGAAACCTGACTTCGCCATTATGGACATAATGATGCCAGGGATGACAGGGCTGGAAGTCCTCGAGAAGATCGAGAAGGCATCCATATCAACGGACATAATAATCCTCAGCGGTTACGAACGCTTTGACTATGCCAGGAAGGCCCTGAAATTCCAGGCCAAGGCATATCTTCTGAAACCTGTCGACACAGAAGAACTAAGGGAGACGCTTTCACAGCTCAGAGCAAAGAGGATCGGCAACCCCGGCGGTGCGAACACAAGAATAAGCCGTACGATGCTCAATGATCTGGCGGATGGAAAACTCATCGATACAGGCTCTGTCGTCACAATCCTCACAGCAAGCGCTGAGGGGCTTGCCGATGTTCCGTCATATGCTGTGATATTCTCTTTCTCCGCACCTGTAAAGGAAGGTACTCTTTCGATACTCGATGAAGCGGTAAGCAGCGAGAAGCATATCTTCTGGAACAAGGACCAGAAGACAATAAGAGGTATATTCACATTTTCTGGAAATGCTCCGTTTGCTGTTGTAGAATCGGCGGTGAAAGCACTTGAGAACCATGGTTTTCCTCTGCCGATCGTAGCTATCGGAAACGTGACGGAGAACCTTTCCGAGATTGCTTCTTCATTCAGCAGGGCCTCAATGGCCCTTTCCTACAGGCTGTATGACGAGAACGGCAGGATTTTCTCTTCCGATATGATTTCACTCACCCCGCCTGAATATAAGCCAGCGGATGAAGATGCAGAAATCCTTGTAAGGAATATCCTGGAAAATGATGAACACGGAATAGAGAAGAGCTGTGGCGCATTCATTGACAAGCTGCTCGGAAGCGCCCTTCCTCCTCCGAATTATGTCTACAGCGTCACAAGCTGGCTGATACGGGAAACGGGGAAAAGACTTGAGCCTCTTATCAAAGACACGGATATGATCCCTTCAGCTCCCGACATAACACGTTTCAGTACAATCCATTCGCTTAAGGATGGTCTTATCGAGATGTTCTCAAGAATCGCGAGGTATATATATGCCGTATACGGCAGCTGCGCCGAGAAGCGTCTTTCAGGAAATGATTCGGATGACCAGATCATACAGAAGATAAATGAATATATAGATTCACACTCCGAAGAGCAGATCAGGCTTGAGGACATAGCGGACATAGTCAATCTCAGTCCGTCATATGCCGCAATCTACTTCAGGAAGAAAACAGGGACAACGCTCAGGGAGTTCATCCTGGAAAGGAAGATGGAAGATGCAAGGAAGCTTCTTGCGATAAAGGATTCATCGGTTACTGACATCGCATTCAGGCTCGGCTATCATGACTACAGATCATTCTCAAGAGCTTTCAAGAACATAACGGGAATGACACCCTCTGAATTCCAGGACAAGTTCGCATTATGAAAGCCTTCCGCGACCGTTCGATAATAACCAAGACGAGGCTTATCACAGCCATTTCGATGATTGCCTTCATCCTCGCCCTCACTCTGACATTCGGGACATACTGGATGCTCGGAGCGAGACGTACTCTTATACAGAATGCGGAACAGGATGGAGCAGCCGCAGCTGAATCAATAGACTCCCTGCTCCGTACCATCACTGAAGATGTCGTAGCAATCTTCGGCACAGAGGATTTCGTGCTTGAGCTCAATAACATGCTTTCAGGGAAAGAAGATCCGATTCATGCCAGAATCGCAATCCAGGATGAACTGATGAGACTTGCAACTGCAGATGCTTCGATTCTCTCCGCCATAATCCTCAACTCCGAAGACAGTGGTGTGTATTCACTTTTCAGGGATGCTGTCATACCTTCCCGATCGAAAACTCTCTGGGATTCGGAGATACGATCACTTTCGGGAGTATCATTATTACCGGAACGTCCGAGCCCGATAAGAGGTCAGGGAGATATAATCCCGCTGGCATTTCCGATGGCGACGAGATTCGGAGGCATTGAGATATCCTCAGGAATGAGTGACATCATAGCAGTGGCACTGCTTTCTGCAGATACGATAAACAGCATGCTTCCGGAAGGAGGCGCTCTCTACAATGAAAAAGGACAGAGAATAACCGGAGCTGAGGAACAGACAGTCGGCAGAGTCTACAGCTGCACTATCATCCTTCCATTCTCCGGCCTCTCGATAACTGTCAGCCGGGATATCTATGCAGGATTCCTGGATCTTCTTGAAACCGCTCTGGCCTCGCTTCTTGCGGCATTATTGATATCTGTTCTTATCGCAGTATTCTTCTCAAGGATGCTGAGGCGCTATGTCACACTACCTATCGGGAAGCTCAAAGATTCGGTAAAGGAGATTGAGAACGGGAATTATTCGGTGAAGGCAGGCTTTCAGGGAAATGATGAACTCGGGGATCTCAGGGATGCGATAAGCCGCATGGCTACAACGATAGAGAACCAGATTGAGGAAATCAAGGAAGAAGAGGAAAAGCAGACGAGGACGGAGATGAGGCTTCTTTCAGAGCAGCTTACGCCGCACTTCCTATACAACACCCTTGAATGCATCCAGCAGGAGATACAGACAGGCAATTCAAAGGCTTCTTCTGAAATGACGAGAGCGCTCTCGCTGTATCTGAGAACGGTTCTATCATATGGAAGCGAGACCATAACCATCAGGAATGAAATACAGCATGACATGTCATATATAAGGATAATGAACGGACGGTTCCGCAAGGATATAATCTACCAGCACAGAATCCTACCGGAGCTTGAAGCCGAACCGATTCTCAAAATGGTGCTTCAGCCATTCATAGAGAATTCGATAAAACACGGATTCGGCATCGGTGACGACAGCACATGGATACAGCAGCCGGAGATAGAAACCTCATTCACGCTCTCCGGAAACACCATAAGGATAGAGATTTCAGATAATGGCCGAGGATTCGACGAGAATCATTTCCTCACGATAATGAAAGGAGGGAAAGAAGGCGAAGGCCATGTCGGAATAAGGAACACGTACCTCCGCCTGATAAAATTCTACGGAGAGGAGAATGTGAGAATCTCCGTCTCATCACTCCCCTTCTACCGCTCTACGATTACAATCGACGTGCCGAGATTACCGAAATGAGAAGATTATCTTCCATTCGATATTCCTCTCCGACAGCTGATATTTTGCCATAAGCTGCGGACCGCATGAACCTGAGCCTATTCCGCTCATCTTGTAATCGAGATGGACCTCGAGATTCCCCGATGGCTTGAGCTCATAATTATGTCTGGCTCCCTCAAGTTCCTCCACCGTGTAATACGAGGTATTGAAGCTGAAAGGCTCCGAGGAATATGCGAAAAGAGATCCAACTTCGACTTCGGTTGTCCCATAGTGGCTTCCGTTCTCCTGCGGAACGATATAATCCTCATGCATCGC
>JADIMF010000155.1 GCA_017694915.1 Candidatus Ornithospirochaeta stercoravium | reverse complement strand
ATCATCCACACGCGAGATGCGGACAAGGAGATAACAGAAGCACTGGAATCCTCATCATTCAGATGCCGCGGCATTATGCACTGTTTTTCATCTGATACAGCGTTAATGTACAAAGCCCTCGACAAAGGTCTTTACATATCCTTTGCGGGAAATGTCACATACAAGGGGAATGCAATGATACAGGAGGCCGCGAAAGCCGTTCCAGGAGACAGGATTCTCTATGAGACAGACGCCCCTTATCTTGCACCGATTCCAATGAGGGGAAAGCCATCCAGACCAGATTTCACGGAATATACTCTTTCCTTCCTTGCAGATCTCAGAGGTGAAGACAGGGAAGAGCTGAAAGAACAGGTGAAGAATAATCTCTTCACGCTCTTACAGAGAGATAAGACAGTACGACAGCTCAGCATTTCCTGAAAGGATGTTTCTGATAGTACTGTCCCAGTCTATGGAAACTGCTTTATCGACATCGGATGTTTCCATCGCTGCGGCATCGAGTGCGTCGACGACTATCACACAATCAGAAGCGTCTCTGATGAAGCTCATCGATGATGAAGGCGTGAGGCAGAGAATTGTCTCAGCATCCCCTATCTCAGATTTCACAGCGTCGAGATTTGCAGAGGACACCCTCCCCTGATACTTAACTTCCTTTACCGATGAATCCACAGTCTTGAGATACGAGACTATATTCTTCGAAGCAACCGAAGACTCCTCATACAGAACCGCAATAAAGGTATCATCAAGCGCCGTTTCCCAGAGCTTTCCCTCATCTACAAGAAGAGTTCCGAGAACATTCTCACCATCTTCCGGAAGCCTTCCGAGAAGATATGAATCAATACCATCAGGAACTGAAGCATCTGGCGCGGTAATCACAAGATCCGCATTCGACACAGATGAGACTCTTATGTAATGGAAGAACGAGCCATCAGGCATCGGAGCATCATAGCCAGATGGGAACAGGCCGGAGGTTATGAAAGCAACAGCTGGTCTTGTGAAATATATGATGAGAGCGGAACCGGCTATCAGCAGCAGAACTGCAATTACAGCCAGAAGCGCTTTGATTCTTCTTTTCATTGGAGAAAGGATAATCAGTAAACGGAGCGGCAATCAACAACATTCTTGCATCTTCCTACCCCTTCGGGTAGATTTAATGGAAGAGGAGGCAGATCGAATGATCAGCTATAAGGAACTCGGACTTGTCAATACAAGAGACATGTTCAGCAAGGCTATGAAGGGAAAGTATGCTGTCGGCGCTTTCAACTTCAATAATATGGAGCAGATGCAGGCAATCATCTCAGCCTGCGTAGAGACAAAGGCACCTGTTATTCTTCAGGTATCCAAGGGCGCAAGGGATTATGCAAACATCAACCTTCTCCGCAACATGGCACGCGGTGCTGTTGATTACGCACATGAGCTCGGATGCGATATTCCTATCACACTGCATCTCGATCACGGCGATTCCTTCAAGACTGCAAAGGACTGCATCGATAACGGATTCTCATCTGTAATGATTGATGGTTCAAGTCTTCCTTATGAAGAGAACGTTGCTCTCACAAAGCAGGTTGTTGATTACGCACATGAGCACGACGTAACAGTCGAAGGCGAGCTCGGTGTTCTTGCAGGTATCGAGGATGAGGTTTCATCTGCAGTATCTCATTACACAAGACCTGAAGAGGTCGTAGACTTCGCAACACGCACAGGCGTTGATTCTCTTGCTATCTCAATCGGAACAAGCCACGGTGCATACAAGTTCACTCCGGATCAGTGCACAAGGAACGAGGAAGGAATCCTCATTCCACCACCGCTCAGATTCGACATCCTCGAGGAAATCGAGAAGCAGCTTCCAGGCTTCCCAATCGTTCTTCACGGATCATCATCAGTTCCACAGGAATATGTAAAGATGATCAATGAGCACGGCGGTAAGCTTGCTGACAGCGTAGGTATTCCAGAAGAGCAGCTCAGAATGGCAGCAAAGTCAGCAGTCTGCAAGATCAATATCGACTCCGATGGAAGACTTGCAATGACAGCAACAATCAGAAGAATCTTCGACGAGAAGCCAGCTGAGTTCGATCCTAGAAAGTACCTCGGACCTGCTCGTGAAGAGCTCAAGAAGATGTACATGCACAAGAATATTGATGTTCTTGGATCTGCAGGACATGCACTTGACTGAGTGCTTTGACATTCAGCATCGTGATATGATATAAATGGTGGGTGTGACTTTGTCACGCCCATTTCTTTATCTTGAATAGGACAGATATCTGCACTATAAGGAGTTCAGTTGGCTACTAGGGAGCTTAGAATCAATCGTCAGATAAGAGCACATCAGGTGCTTGTAATCGATGAAAACGGAGTCCAGAGAGGAACAATGAGTGTTCCTGAGGCATGCCGCTTGGCAGAGGAATCAGGTTTGGATCTCGTAGAGGTCTCACCAAATGCTAATCCCCCTGTATGCAAGATCCTTGATTTCGGCAGATACCGCTATGAGATGGAGAAGAAATCCAGGGAAGCTAAGAAGAATCAGACTGTCGTGAAGATCAAAGAGATCAGAATGCAGCCTAAGATCGAGAAGCACGACCTGGAGACAAAGAGCAAAGCCATAGCAGAGTTCCTGCAGCAGGGAAACAAGGTAAAGGTCTCTATCCGCTTCCGCGGACGTGAACTTGCCCACCCTGAGCTTGGAAAAGTTGTTCTTGATAAGATACTTGATGCTCTCACTGAGCTTGGAGTGCAGTATAATCTGGACAAGGGTGCTATGATGGAAGGAAAGATGATGAGCATGACCGTCTCTCCTTCAAAGGTAAAGTAAAAAGCTCCGTACGGAGTTTATATATCGCAGCTTCAGGGGTTCTTGTTCCCTGCGGCGCGTAAAAGAGGGTTTTGAAAATGCCTAAGATGAAAACAAGAAAGTCTGCGTCAAAACGCTACAGGGTCACAGGATCTGGAAAGGTGGCTTACAAGAAGATGGGTCTCCGCCATATCCTTACAAAGAAGAGCTCTAAGAGGAAGATGAATCTTCGCGAGAAGGGAATCCTTTCTAAGGTAGAAGCTAAGAGAGCAAAGTCAATGCTCCCGTATGCTAATTAAGGAGGGATGAGATGCCAAGAGCAGTAGATGGAACAAGACGTTCAGACAGAAGAAAGAAGATTCTCAATCAGGCTAAGGGCTATTGGGGAAGAAGAAGCACAAACCACAGAATTGCAAAAGATGCAGTCGCTAAGGCTGGACAGTATGCATACCGTGGCAGACGCGAGAAGAAGAGAGATTTCAGAAAGCTTTGGATCGCAAGAATCAGCGCAGCTGTACAGAACGAGGGACTTAACTACTCCCAGTTCATGCACGGTCTCAAGCTTGCTAAGATCGACCTCAACAGAAAGGCTCTTTCCAATATGGCAATTGAGGACAAGGCTGCATTTGCAGCACTCGTGGCAGAGGTGAAGAAAGTACTCGCCTAAGGAGGTTATATGACCACGATTGAAAGCAGCAAACTATTGCTGATGAGGGTGCAGAAGGCTGTTGGACTTATCAACCGTCTTCGCAGTGAGAACAAGGAGCTGCAGACAAGATTCAATCTTGTGAACACTCATAATGAGGAGCTGCAGGAACTCTATGACAAGCTCAGCACAGATCAGGCTGCTATCGATCAGGCCATTACAGCCGCTCTTGATGAGCTCGATACAACACTTGGCGATCTCAGCGGATTCGAGGACTTCGGTACACTCGACTCAGAAGAGCTCGCAGATGCAGAGGACTTCTCTGCAGGCCTCGATACAGAGGATATGGATATCGAGACATTCGAAGACGA
>JADIMF010000154.1 GCA_017694915.1 Candidatus Ornithospirochaeta stercoravium | reverse complement strand
GAATGATATGAATCTCATGAAAGCTGCATTGGCATAAGAACATAGAGATAATCCTTCTCCGGTTCTGCCGTGAATATCATAGCTGATGAAGGACGCAGGAATCTTATGCTTATGTATTCAGAATCTATCTTTTTTATAGGTGTAATGAGAAGCTGGGAATTGAATGACATTCTTACGCTTTCATCGCTATATGATGCATTTATTATCTGCTGGCTTTCACCGAATTCAGTATTTTCAGCCGAAAGCTTCATCTTATTCTCTTCCAGATCAGCAAATAGTCTCTTTGACTTGCTTTCTACAAATATAGAGATGAAAGAAATAGCTTTCTCTATATCTTCTTTCTTAACTATGCATGTATGTTCAAGATTACGTGGTATAACCTTTTCATATGCAGGATAGTTTCCACCTATAAGAGTTGAATAGACTGTTCTGTTTCCTATACGTGAGAATATATATCCTTCTTTTACACCTAAGGAAAGAAGACCCTCACCTGTTCCCATTGTCTTAACAAGATTGAGGAATCTTACAGGTATGATTGCAGAAGGAAAATCAGGGATTTCCTGTTCAAAATGCCTGCACACATAAGCCATTCTCTTTCCATCTGTAGCGACAAGAACAAGATCATCTCCTTTCTTTTCCATATATACACCTGTAAGGAAGTGTCTTGTGTCATCTTCAGAAGAAACGGCAAATGATGTTTTATCGATCATATCGAAGAAATCGCGCTGAGTGATTGAGAAATAGAAAGAATCTTCAAGCTCCTGAAGCTGTGGATATTTTGATGCTTCTATTGTTTTTATGCTTGCCTGGAAAGAATCAGAACCATCTGCAGGTCTTATCATAAGGCTTCCTTCTGAATCATCTATTTCGATTTCAGTATCAGGAATGTTCTTAAGAAGCTGTGTTAGCTTTTCGCAGAATACAGTAGTTGAACCAGGTATTACCGTCATTGCGTTTATTGACGTGGTAAATCCAAGTCTCTGATCTGTTGCCTTTATTGTAAGCTTATCATTTGCTGTTTCCAGTAATACATTGCTAGCGATTGAAAGTGAGTTCTTTGAACTTGAGAAATTATTTGCAAGCTCTATTTCGTGTAGCAGGTTGCTGGACTGACATACAAACTTCATAGGTGTGCTCCTTTATTATATCTTACAATATATCATAAAAATAAAATCAGTAATAATAGTAAAGGGTGTGAAATTGTGGAAAACTTACAATAAATCATTATATTCAAAGTTTTTAAATAGTGGAAAAACCTGTGGAAAAATAAAAGGGTTTTACACATTTATCCACAGCTTTTAATCACTATCATATACTGATGTGGAAAACTGAGATTATTTCCACAGTCTTTCCAGAACAATTTCACAGCTTTTCAACATCTTTTCCACTGGAGTTTTCCACAACCGGTGGAAAAGTATTATGAAAAAAAAGAAAAAAAAGGAGGCATTGAGCCTCCTCTAAATTATGAAAGAAGATCAGCTTTCAGATCATTGACTGCCTGCCGTACAGACTCATCTGTTTCCATTATCGATTTTATCTTTTCAACAGAGTACATGATTGTAGTATGATCCTTGCCGTTCATTACTTTTCCTATTTCAGAAAGAGAGTATGAAGTAAGTTCTGAAGCAAGGTAAATTGAAATATGTCTTGCAAGCATGATGTTCTTATTTCTGCTTTTACCCCTTATATCATAGTCTTTAACGTTAAAATAGGCTGCCGTTTTATGGATAATCATATCTATTGTGATATCAGTATTCTTTATAGCCGGAGCAATGATGAAGTTCTTCAGCTGCTCTCTTGCTATATCAAGAGTGACAGGTTTTCCAACAAGGGAAGCGAAAGAACTTAATGTTGTAAGAGCTCCTTCAAGATCCCTTACGTTCGTGTTTATGCTCTGACATATGAACTCAAGTACTTTCGGATCTATCGTGTATCCTTTTTCCTTGCATTTCTGCATTGCAATCGCCATTCTTGTTTCATATGCAGGCGGCTGCAGATCCACGTTCAGACCTTTCCTGAATCTTGTCTTCAGTCTGTCTGTTATGTCTGTAAGTTCAGTGATAGGGCGATCACATGTAAGTACTATCTGCTTATGATTGTCATATAGCTCATTGAATGTATGGAAAAGCTCTTCCTGTGTTGAGTCTTTTTTCTGGAGAAAATGGATATCATCAATGAGAAGAACATCTACATTCCTGTATTTCGATTTGAATGCAGAAATCTTTTCCTTCGAAAGAAGGGAATCGATGAATTCATTTGTAAAGCTTTCGGCTGTTGTATAGATTATCTTCATCTTCGGATTATGTTCATCGATATAGTTTCCTATTGATTCAAGAAGATGAGTTTTTCCAAGACCGACTCCTCCGTATATCAGGCAAGGATTGAATGATGTACCAGGATTCTGTGCAATTACCTTGCAAGCGTTGAAAGCAAAGCTGCTGTTATCACCGGAGATGAAGTTATCGAATGAATACTGCTTGTTGAGCGTGGTATTCAAAGACTGAGGTTTTTCTTTTTTCTCCTTTTCCTTTTTAGGAGAGGATTTCTGTACAGGTTTTTTCGAAGCATCTACTGTGAATCTGACTGAGATTTCACTACCGGCTATCTCTGAAACCATATTCTCTATATCTGTTCTGCAGTTCTTCTCTGCCGTGTCCCTATAGAAGGCAGATGAGAGTGCCAGAATAAGTACTCCATTCTCTTCTCCACCATAGGAAATTCTCTGTATCCATTGCTTTTTTGTTTCAGGAAGCGATTCCTCAAGATGGGAAGCTGCTTCCTGCCATATTCTTTCGAGGTTTTCCATATTCAGCGGATTATATCAGAGGTGAAACCTACTGTGAACAACCAAAAATGGCAAAGCGTTTCACCTGCCTTGTAATTTCGGTTTTAATTCTATTCTTTGTAATGACATATCAAAGTTTTCATTTTTGCTTAATCCCTTGAAGAGATTTTTTTGAAAATGTATAATAAATATACTGATATTCTCCGTCCAAGGCCTATCTTATCCAACCTGCTCGATAAGATCTCAGCCAATAGCTACGGAATCAGACTGGAAGGAAATATGGACGACGAAGAACTGAAAATCGCAGGGCATGATAAAGCTGAGCTTGAAGCTGAAATTAAGGCCAGCGAGGATTATAATTCCAGCGGTATCACCGTTCTTAAAGGTCTTGAGGCTGTACGTCTTAGACCAGGAATGTATATCGGATCGACAGGTATAGACGGACTTCATCATCTTGTTTACGAAGTCGTCGACAACTCAATCGATGAAGCAATGGCTGGATATTGCAATGACATAAAGGTCTATATCGATGAAGGTCCTGATGGTGAGATATGCACGGTAGAGGATAACGGAAGAGGTATACCTGTAGACATACATCCGGAAGAAGGAAAGAGTTCTCTTGAGGTTGTTCTTACACAGCTCCATGCAGGAGGAAAGTTCGATCACAATGCTTATAAGGTTTCCGGCGGTCTTCATGGTGTTGGTGTTTCATGTGTAAATGCTCTTTCATCATGGATGGAGGTAACCGTACATAGAGCACCTCATATCTACAGACAGGTGTATCATCAGGGAATACCTGAAAGCGATGTTGCTATAATCGGTGATACAGACAAGACAGGAACAATAGTAAGGTTCACTCCCGATTTCGAGATTATGGAACCTAATTCCTTCAGCTATGAAACTTTATCTGCAAGATTCAGAGAATTATCATATCTGAACAAGGGAATTTCAATTTCCATTGAGGATCATCGCACTGATCCTGAAAAGAAGGATGTGTTCCACGCAGAAGGCGGTCTTTCATCCTTTGTTAAGTATCTTAACGAATACAAGACAGTGCTTTTCGATCCTATATCATTCGAGTGTCAGAAAGATGATGTCTCTGTAGAAGTCTCTATTCAGTACAACGATAAGTACGATGAGAAGATCTATACATTCGTAAATAACATCAACACAAGAGAAGGCGGAACTCACCTTTCAGGTTTCAGGGCAGCTTTATCCAGATGTCTTAACAATCAGCTGAAGAAAAGCGTCAAATATATGAAGAAATATCCTGATAGCCTTGAGTCTTCAGATATCTCCGAAGGTCTTACTGCGATAATCTCTGTTAAGATTCCTAACCCGCAGTTTGAAGGCCAGACAAAGATGAAGCTTGGTAATTCGAACGTCAAGGGTATAGTTGATTCTCTTGTATATGAGAACCTGACTAACTATTTCGATGAATTTCCTGATTCGATAGACAGACTTCTCGATAAGGTGACAAGCGCTGCTCTCGGACGTGTTGCAGCAAGAAAAGCGAGAGAGAATATAAGAAAGAAGTCAGAAGGCGGTGGTCTTCCTGGTAAGCTTGCAGATTGTACAGAACGTGATCCCGCACGCTGTGAGGTATTCATAGTCGAGGGTGATAGTGCTGGTGGATCCGCAAAACAGGGACGAGATAGCCGTTTCCAGGCAATTCTTCCTCTGTGGGGAAAGATGCTCAATGTAGAGAAGGCACAGGAAGCAAAGGTTCTCAACAACGAGAAGCTTGAGCCTGTGATTCAGACCATCGGAGCAGGTATTACCCGTTATAACAACACAGGACACGATTCAGAAGAAGACGAGGACAAAGAGAAGAAGGACAGTGAAAAAACCTTCGATATCTCAAAAGCAAGGTACCATAAGATAATAATCATGGCTGATGCTGATGTAGATGGTTCTCATATCCGCACACTGCTTCTTACGTTCTTCTTCAGGTATATGAGGCCTCTCATCGAAGCTGGATATATCTATTTTGCTATGCCGCCTCTTTATAAGATCACGCTTAACAAGAAAGATTTCTACGCTTATGACGAGGTGGATAAGAAGCGTATTCTCGATGAGTATGCTCCAGGCGTAGATGAATCGAAGATAGCTATTCAGAGATACAAAGGTCTTGGTGAGATGAACCCTGAGCAGCTCTGGGAAACAACGATGAATCCTGAGACAAGAATGATAGGAAAGGTACATCTCGAGGATGCTGAACAGGCTGACAGAGTCTTCTCCATGCTTATGGGAGAAGATGTAGAGCCAAGACGTGAATTCATCGAGCAGAATGCGACGTTCGTAAGGACTCTGGATATATAGGAGCATGGATATGGAAGAAAATCAGGAACTCAATCCACGCATAGTACAGGCTGATATCTCCGAGGAGATGAAAACCAGCTATATAAACTATGCAATGTCTGTAATCATAAGCCGTGCTCTTCCAGATGCAAGAGACGGTCTTAAGCCAGTTCATAGAAGAATACTCTATGATATGTGGGAACTCGGTATACGATACAACAGCGCAAACAAGAAGTGTGCCCGTATCGTCGGTGATGTTCTCGGTAAGTATCATCCGCACGGAGATGCTTCCGTATATGATGCACTGGTACGTCTTGGACAGGATTTCTCCCTGCGCTACCCTGTTGTAGCACCTCAGGGAAACTTCGGTTCAATAGATGGCGACCCACCTGCAGCAATGAGATATACAGAGGCAAGGATGAGCCGTATCGGTGAGGAAATGCTTACCGATATACAGAAGGAAACCGTTGATTTCATCCCTAATTACGATGGATCAACAGAGGAACCTTCCGTCCTGCCGGCTGCTTTCCCTTTCCTTATGGTCAATGGATCATCTGGAATCGCAGTTGGAATGGCAACGAATCTCGCTCCTCATAATCTCTCAGAGGTTGTGGATGGAATCTGTGCATACATAGATAACCCTGAGATAACGATTGCGGAGCTTATGAATTATATAAAAGGCCCTGACTTCCCTTCTTACGGTATCATCTGCGGTAAGAAAGGTATCATGGATGCCTATATGACCGGTAAGGGCAAGATTGTCATCAGATCGAGATATGAAATCGAGGAAAATGACAGAGGTCATGATGCGATTATCTTCACAGAGCTTCCTTATCAGGTGAACAAAGCTGAACTTGTAAAGAAGATCGATGATCTGAGAAAAGATGGAGCAATACCTAACATTGCTTCCGTAAGAGATGAATCCGGACGTGATGGTATTCGCGTTGTCGTTGAGCTGAAGCAGGGAGCTGTTCCCAAGATCGTGCTGAACATGCTTTTCAGCCGTACTGCTCTTCAGAGTAATTTCAACGCATATAATCTTGCTATTTATGAGGGTCGTCCTAAGCTGATGACGCTTAAGGACATGATCCAGATTTATGTCGACCATAGAGAGGAAGTCACAGAGCGTCGTACAAGATATGATCTGAAGAAAGCTGAAGAGCGTGCTCATATTCTTCTTGGTCTGAAAATAGGTCTTGAGAATATCGATGAGGTTATAAGGATAATCAAGGAAAGTCAGGATAATAATGTTGCTTCCCTTGAGCTCCAGAAAGCATTCGGTCTTGATAAGATCCAGGCAGATGCAATCATCGATATGAAGCTCGGAAGGCTTTCACATCTTGAAACTGAGAAGATTCTTGATGAGCTTGCCGATCTCGAAGCCAAGATAGCCTATTATAAGGATATTCTTTCCGACAGAAATAAGATTCTCGGTGTCGTCAAGGACGAAATCAGGAAGATCGGAGAGGCTTATGGGGACAGAAGGCGTACTGAAATCGTTGAGCAGGAGCTTGATGATGCATCACCAGAGGACTTCATAAAGAAGGAAGATGTTGTAATTAATATCTCCAGAAAGGGATTTGCAAAACGTCTCAGCACGACAGAATATAAGGCACAGGGACGTGGTGGTAAGGGAACCATCGGAGCAAAGCTTGTTGATGGTGATTATGTGGACCACCTCTTTGTCTGCTCCTCTCACGATATCATCATGTTCGTTACGAATTTTGGTAAGGCTTACTATATAAAGGCATTTGAGATACCTGAAGGAGCAAAGGCAACGAAGGGTTCGAATATAAAGAACTTCCTTCAGATTGAGAACAACGAGAAAGTTACATCAATAGTAACATTCCCAGCATTTGCTGATGATACTTACCTGCTGATGGTAACGAAACTTGGTGTTGCTAAGAAAGTAAGACTTAATGATTTTATCAATGCTAAAGCAAGGGGCGTCAAGGCTATCATCCTTGATGAAGGAGATGAGCTTGTTCAGTCCATATTCGTCCACGATGGTGATGATGCAATGATCATTACACATAATGGTAAGGGTCTGAGAATCAACACAGATGAAGTAAGGACAATGGGAAGAGCAACTCATGGCGTTAGAGGAATCAAACTTCTTGGAGATGATACCGTAATCGGTGTTGTCAAGGTTGATGACAGCCGCCGCATCCTTATGATTACCGAAAAAGGAAAAGGCAAACAGGTAAGATTCGATCAGTTCATGCCTCATGGTAGAGGAACGATGGGCCAGAAGATCTACACCGTAGAGGAAAGCGGCCTTGTTGGAGCTGTATCCGTAAGTGATGATGACGATGTCGTATTCATTACTCTTAAGGGTCAGACAATAAGAGTCCATGCTAAAGACATCTCAATTCAGGGAAGAGCTGCTATGGGCGTTAAGGTCGCATCCTTCAAGAAGAAAGATGATTCAGTAAACGCTATTGCTGTAACAGCTTATCAGGATGAGTCAGATGATCCTGATGAAGAGATTCAGAAACCTGAAACTGAAAATACAGAAACAGGTAATACTGAAAACTAAAATTCATACTGCTGCATCCTTAAAAAGGCTCTGCAGCAGATTTTTTTGACCTCAGCTTCATAAATATTATTTGCAATATCAATAAAACCATAAAAAGCCGAAAGAAGTCTGTTTTTTACAGCAGTAAATGGCATATGTAAGAAGAAACTATCCAAAAAGAATTTACACCTTGTGGTTTTCAGTAAATAGAATTAAATACATAAAGTATAAAATATAGTTAAAATTATATAAAATATTTCAAATATAAACTAATAAAGTTTTAATTGGAATGGATAGACTAATCCAAAGATAATGCACGTCTGTACTAAAAATCAGTAACAAAGAAACCAAAAAGATAAAATTAGAGTATAAATGAAAAGAAATAATACCCTATAGAATAGGGAATTAACACAAAACCATTACAAATATTCTGTTACTATTTTTAGTAATTTTGCTTTGAAATCGCCATTTAAAGCGCTGAAATGCAGTTTTTATTCAAACGGTTCCTCAAAAAGGGACACGCAGGAACATATCAAAAATCTCAATAA
This sequence comes from Candidatus Ornithospirochaeta stercoravium, assembly GCA_017694915.1. GTDB lineage: Bacteria > Spirochaetota > Spirochaetia > Sphaerochaetales > Sphaerochaetaceae > Ornithospirochaeta > Ornithospirochaeta stercoravium. The sequence goes on along the minus strand of JADIMF010000154.1, from coordinate 40,697 downwards.
GAATCAATCCTATAATACCGAAGAAAAGAGAAAAGTAAAGAAAAATATATAAGAACAGAAAATATAATTTTTCACGTGAAACATGGCTTTACATCCTGTGTGGTTTCATCGTGGTTTGTGAAGATCTAATAAATAAGAATGTTTTATTCAATATTTAATCGTTTTATATTTGTGTGTGTTTCACGTGAAACAAAAAAAAATGGCAGGATGTTTTCCTGCCAAATTAAGAGTTATAAGATGATGTGTTTAGATCTGATTGTCATTAATTACCGTTATTTCTGGATCAACGGTTTCTCTGATGTATCTCTGAACGCCATTTGTAAGTGTAAGCTGGCTCATTGGGCAACCAGCACAAGCACCAACAAGCTTTACGTGCGCGTTCTTTGATTCTGCATCGTAATTAATGAATTCGATATCACCGCCATCATTCTGAAGTGCAGGACGAATAGCGTTAATAGCATCTATAACTGATTTTTCGATATTATCTGCCATTGCAAATCTCTCCTTTGCTATAAGATACCGTTTAGAATGCCTTCCGGTCAAGATTTACAAATTTATTGGCTCACGTATTCTTTTATGCTGACAAGTTGTGAATAACGTTGTATTTTGATTCTATGAAAGCAAAAAAGATAATCTTTTATAATCAGAAAGGTGGTGTTGGAAAGACAACGGCTGCTGTTAATCTTGGATCTGCTCTTTCTGAATTAGGACAGAAGGTTTTGCTTATTGATTTTGATGCACAATGTAATTTGACAGGTGCGGTTTCTGGAAATCTGCGCAAAGCCAATATATATCAGGTTATTGTTGGCCAGATACCGGCAGCTTCTGCCATTCAGTCAACGATATTTCCAAATTTGTATCTGATTCCAGGTTCTCTTGATGTAGCTAGTCTTTCAATTGAGCTTGTTAACGAAAATAACAGGGAGTATTTTCTTAAAACCGTATTAGGACCTCTTGATAACGACTTTGATTATATTCTTCTTGATTGTCCTCCGTCCCTTGGCCTGGAAACTATGAATGCGCTTGCATGGGCTGATTATGTAATCATTCCGCTTCAGTGTGAGTATCTTGCCATGGAAGGGCTTAATCTCATAATGAGAACAATTGGAAATGTTAAGAAGGGTCTTAATCCTCATATAAAGGTTCTTGGAATTCTTTTTACGATGTATTCAAAGCGCACTTTGCTCAATCGCCAGGTTGTTGAGGATATTTCACAGTTCTTTGGTGATACTGTCTTTAAGACAATCATTCCTAGATCTGTAAGATTGTCTGAAGCACCTTCACATGGTCTGCCGATTAATTATTATGATAAATCAAATAATGGTGCAAAGGCGTTTGCAGAACTAGCAAAGGAGGTAATCAGCCGTGTCGAATGATAAAAAGCATGGGCTTGGAAGAGGCATAAGCTCTCTTCTCGGTGGTGATTTCAGTTTTGATGAATCGGTAGAGAATATAATCAGCAAAAACAGTACACCAGTTCCTGTTGAAATGCCAGCTACCAGTGTTACTAAAAAGGCTGATAAACCCAGAAAAGCAAAGAAGGATACAGCAGCTGTTCCTTCCGAGCTTGATGAGAATATATCGGCTGAAGATAGAATCACAGCTGTTTATGTTTCAATTGATACTGTCTCCCCAAATCCAAATCAGCCTAGAAAGGCTTTTAATAAGGATTTGCTTGATGAGCTGGCAGAATCGATAAAATCACAGGGAATTATCCAGCCACTTATCGTAGAGGAGATAGTTCCAGGAAAATATTCAATAATAGCTGGAGAAAGAAGATTCAGAGCTGCACAGATAGCAGGACTGGAAAAACTTCCGGTTATCATTAAAAAACCATCTGAGCTTGATAGGATTCAGATGTCTCTTATTGAAAATCTTCAGAGAGAGAATCTCAATCCAATTGAAGAGGCATCAGCTTATCAGTATCTTATCCAGCGCTCTGGTATGACGCAGGAAGATGTTGCTGAGAAGGTTGGTAAATCAAGGTCTGCTGTTGCGAATTCAATCAGACTGCTTTCTCTGAATGATTCAATAAAAGACGATGTAATTGCTGGTAATATATCCGCCGGGCATGCAAGGGCGATTCTTTCTCTTGTTAATCCTTCTGATCAGCAGCTGCTCAGAGATAAGATCATCGATTCAGATTTATCCGTACGTGAAGCAGAGAAGCTTGCAGACGAATACAATAAGGGACATAAGTTTGTTCAGAAGAAGAGCTCAAAGGATGATGATCCAGAGATTTCGGAAGTTGTAGAGAAGTTTGTATCTGCATTTGGTGCTAGATGCGATATAAAAGGCAGTCTTAGCAAAGGCAAGCTTACTATCAGATTCAGATCACAGCAGGATCTTGAGCGTATTTATGGTTTGATTTCTGGTGGGGATGAACTTTTTACTGAATAAAAGAGGTATATATGAATAAAACAGATTTAAAAGATGGTATTTATGCTGTTATAGATACTGAAAAGGGTGAAATTCTCCTTTCTCTTGACTATAAACGCTGTCCGATGACAGTCTGCAATTTTGTTGGTCTTGCAGAGGGTTCTTTGAATATGGAGGAACCCGGGGTTCCTTTCTATGATGGCCTGAATTTTCATAGGGTTATCAGCAATTTCATGATACAGGGTGGTTGTCCCAATGGTGATGGAACAGGTGGTCCTGGATACAGATTTCCAGATGAATTCAATCCGGAGTTAAAACATGACGGACCGGGTGTTCTTTCCATGGCAAATGCCGGTCCTGGAACTAATGGAAGCCAGTTTTTCATTACTCATACTGCAACTCCATGGCTTGATGGAAAACATACTGTATTCGGGCATGTAATTGAGGGGCAGGACGTTGTGAATGCTGTTGAGCAAGGCGATAAGATAAATTCTGTAAAGATTCTTAGAGTTGGAAAAGATGCAGAAGCTTTTGATGTCTCTCCCGCAACATTTGCTGATCTTTGTGATAAGCTTGAGGCAAGACACAGGGAAGAACTCCGCAACGCACGTAAAAAAGTAGAAGAAGAGATTGAGAAAAGGTTCCCAAATGCTGAAAAAACCTCTACCGGGTTAAGGTATATTATTACTAAATCAGGTTCTGGTAATACCTCTCCTAAGTATGGACAGAAGGTTACTGTCCATTACCAGGGAGAGCTTCTTAACGGAAAGGTCTTTGATTCATCGCTTATCAGGAAACAGCCTGCTGTTTTCAAGATCGGTGAGGTAATCGAGGGTTGGAATGAAGCTCTCATGACAATGAAGAAAGGAGAGAAGCGTCTTCTCATTATCCCGCCAGATCTTGGATATGGTGAATATGGATATCCAGGAGTAATTCCTCCTGATTCATATCTTATTTTCAATGTTGAGCTTCTGGATTTCTGATATATGAAGGAGAGCACCGTCAGATATGTCTGCAGAGAGTGCGGACATGTGGAGACCAAATGGAATGGACGCTGCCCGGAATGCGGTAGCTGGAACAGTTTTGACGAAGAATCTGTTTCCGTACAGCTGAAAGGCAGCAAGGCAGATGAGAAGTCTGTCATGGATAATGAGGTAAGGAAATTATCTGATGTTCCTTTTGAGCCAGGTATGCGTGTCACATCGGGCCTTGATGAGCTCGACCGCATACTTGGCGGGGGCGTGATGCGTCCATCCTCAGTTCTTGTTGGTGGTGAACCTGGCATCGGAAAAAGCACGATAATGATACAGATGCTTTCTTCGTTATCTGAAAAGGATTCCGTCCTCTATGTTTCAGGAGAGGAATCACCATCTCAGGTAAGACTGCGTTCCGAGCGGTTGGGTCTCAGCACTTCTTCGATCTCCATATTCTGCGATACAAGGCTTGAGGCGCTTTCAAGTACGATAGAACGTATAAAACCCGGATACATCGTCATCGATTCGCTACAGACGCTCTACAGCGTCTCTATTTCATCGATAGCAGGCTCTCCGAATCAGATAAAAGCCTGCTGCATGGAGTTATCTCTGCTTGCCAAGAAGATAGGTGCCGCTATTTTCTTCATCGCGCATGTGACTAAGGACGGTACGATTGCAGGCCCGAAGATAGTCGAGCATATTGTTGATACTGTCCTGTATTTTGAAAGCGCTGAATCAGGATTGAGGCTTCTTCGCGCAAGCAAGAACAGATTTGGATCGGTGGATGAGATAGGTCTTTTCACCATGGATGAGAAGGGCCTTCATGGATTGAAGGATCCTTCTTCGGTTTTTCTTTCGTCCAGAGCTGCAGAAGGGCTTCCATCCGGTATTGCATTCACTCCTGCTGTCGAAGGATCAAGGACCTTTGCCGTTGAAATACAGGCCCTTGTCGTACCTGCGAAGACAGGGTTGCAGCGCATTTATTCTGACAGGATAGATAATGCAAGGGTAAGCCGGGTTGCGGCAATCCTGCAGAAGCATGCAGGGCTTATGCTTGCTGATCAGGATATATACGTGAATGTTGCAGGCGGTATAAAGCTCAGTGATGTTTCGATTGAGCTTGCTCTTGCTCTGGCTCTATATAGCTCAAAGGAGGATATTCCTCTTTCTCCTGATCTCGCAGCCTTTGGAGAGCTCTCTCTTGCTGGTGAGGTCAGGCCGGTGCAGTTTGCCGAAAGAAGAATAAGAACTCTTTCTGAAATGGGCTTCAGAAAAGTCCTTTCTGCAGATAGTAATGACGGCAGACTAATTGCAGGAAAACCTGTATCTGATATAAAAGCCGCTTTGATAGCGGCTTTCAGTAAAAGGAAATAGATATAATAAGGAAGCATTATTATATTCTTGCGATGAGCAGGGGAAATGCTACGAACGTTCCAAGCATGCTTCCTACGGAGCTGAGGAAGAAAACAAGAAGGCAGTGCAGTATGCGATTGCTGTACCAGCCCTTCAGATGCATCGCATCGTCATTCAGATGCTCGAAATCCTTTACCTTCGGTTTTCTGAAAGTTGCTTCGAGAATTCCTCCCAGCATTCCGACGCCCAGTACTGGATTGAGGGCGAAGAACGGTGCCGTGACTGAGCAAGCGATTATGTTCAATGGATGTGCGGCAGCAATGAGTGTCATCAGGAAGGTGCCTGATGCATTGACAGCCACCCAATACAGGAAAGTCCTCAGTCCCTGATCCCAGCCGTTTGCCGCGATTCCTATTACGAGAAGAAGTACTATAAGAAGCGGAATGATGTATCCTGCAACCTTGCCTATACCTTTCTTCTTCGGTATGTCCTCGAGCTCTTCGATAGATTTCAAGGGAGCTCCCGATTCGAGTTTCTCGAAAGAGGCAAGGATTCCTTTTGTGTGCCCTGCCCCTATGACAGCGACTTTCTTCATTCCAGGAGCATTGTATATCTTTGTTGCAAGGAATGTGTCACGCTCATCGATGAGAACCTCCTTTACGGAAGGAAGTTCCTTTGCAACTTCTTTCAGCATTCCTTCCAGTGTTTCCTGATTCTTCAGATCCTCCAGTTCTTCCGGTGATATTTCCTCATCCGAGAATGCTGCGGATATCAGCGTCGCGAGAAGCTTGCATTTATTCCATAAGCTGCTTTTTGCCCAGGCTCTGCGGAAGGTAGTCTGGATTTCCCTGTCACAGAGGGAAACTGGTATTCCCTTTTCCTCTGCGAGCTTGGCCGCTCCCAGAATCTCATCTCCAGGATTGGCACCGGTCTGTGCACCAAGCTTTCTCTGGAATGATGCCAAAGCGGTATTTGCAAGAAGAAGAAAACCCTTTCCTTCCTTGAATACTTTTCTTATATCTGTATTTTCCCAGCTGTTGCTCGTCTTCGATGCCATGCGCGATGCATCAAGTTCGATGCAGACTCTGTCAGGGTTTTCGTTTTCTATGATACTGGCGACTTCTTCGACGCTGTTCTTTGATACATGTGCCGTTCCGACAAGAAACACTTCAGAACCATTTGAGAAGGTTATCTTATGGTATGTATCGCTTATTTTCTCGATGTGCATAAACTGAAGTATAACTAAGCTTCATTCTATGGGGAAGAGAAGCTGCATTACTGTTTCAAGTACATTCTCTTTATATATTCTGACGTACACACGCATATCTTCTCTGGATATGTATGGAAGAAGAATCCTCGGAAGATCTTTCTCGTCCGGAAGAAAAGGAAGCTGTTCGAACAGGTACATGCCGGAGGGGATGAGAAAATCCTCTCTTTCCTTCCTTTCCGGCATTTCTCCGTTTTCTATCTTCTGCTTCTCTTCCTCTGTATATCCGTTTCTTTCTCCCGCACCGAGCTGCGAGAGTGTAATGGATTCGTTATCGCACTCTATACGGAAAAGAACCGTAGCCTCATATCCTTTCTCCATACTGCTGGATCTGGAGATGAGGCCATCGAGTGAGAGCTTTGTGCTCTCAAGGTATATCGGTGACGAAAGATTAAGCTTCAGAGCTCTCTGCATTTTGTCATTTCAGCATAGGAAGCATCTTCTTGACGAACTCAGCTGTCCTTTCAGCAGAAGCGGCGTCGACATTCTCGTTTACAGAATGCACGTCCCTCAGTTCAGGACCAATTGAGATAGACTCCATTCCCGGGATGAGCGAGTTGATGATTCCGCACTCGAGACCGGCATGGATTGCCGTAATGGATGCTTTTCTTCCGGTTATCTTCTTATATGCCGCAGCGGTTTCCTTTGCGAGCTTTGAAGAAGGATCCGGTTCCCAGGCAGGGTAGGATCCGCCAGCTATTGCCTTGAATGAGAAACTCTCCAGAAGTGTCAGGATCTCATATGCAAGAGCCATCTTTGAGCTTTCCGTGTTTCCGCGTACAGAGAAGGAAACATGCAGCTTATCTTCCGCGATATTCACAATGGCAAGGTTGTCTGACGTTTCTACTATGCCTTCGATCTTTGAGCTCATTGTACGGACGCCATGAGGAGCAAGGAAAAGCATATCTGCAATCTTCTGGCTCTTCTTCTCCTTTATGACACAGGAAGGAAGCTCCGTTTCCTTTACTTCGATTTTAATTCCAGGGTCAGTGATGCTGTATTCATCACGGAGTTCTTCCTGAAGCATCTTCTGCATTCTTATGGCGATGTCTTTTGAATCGACAGTGATGACAGCTTCCGCAGTCGATGGGATTACATTATGGCGTGTTCCGCCGGAAATAGAGGCGATTCTGAACGACGGAAGCCTGTTCAGGTATCGGGCGAGGATCTTTATAGCATTTGCTCTTCCCTTGTGGATCTCGCCGCCGCTGTGACCGCCGAGAAGCCCTGATACCTTTATACTGAGAGCTGTTCCGGAAGCCTTCTCGTATTTCAGCTTCATCGAGGCTTCTATATCAATGCCTCCAGCACAGCCGATGTAGATAATGCCTTCCTCCTCGCTATCAAGGTTGATGAGCCTTCTTGCGCTTATCTTGTCGCTTTCTATTGCATAAGCTCCACCGAGGCCTGTCTCTTCCTCGACTGTGAAGATAGCCTCAAGCGCTCCATGGGAAGCTTCTGGATCTGAAAGTATATCGAGGATCATCGCAACTCCGAGACCGTCATCTGCACCGAGGGATGTTCCTGAAGCTGTTACTTTTATGCCATCAGTCTTTATTTTTATCGGATCCTTCGTGAAGTCATGAGAACTGCTTTCCTTCTTCACGCAGACCATGTCCATATGAGCCTGAAGAGCGACAGGTGGAAGCTTCTCCATGCCTTTTGAAGCCTCTTTCTTCATATAGACATTTCCTTTCTTGTCGGAAGAAGCCTCTATATGATTCTTCTCCGCCCACGAAAGCAGGTAGTTCCTGATACCTTCCTCGTTTCCGCTTTCACGCGGGATTGCTGAAATTTCCGTGAAGATCTTCCACAGCCTTTTATTATTCAGTTTGTCGTACCACATACTATTTCTCCATTGATTATCGTGAATTGTATTCTCAGTGCACTATCCATGACAACAAGATCTGCGCGGAGACCATTCCTTATTTCACCTCTGTCCTTCAGGTTGTAAAGCTTTGCTGCGCTCGTGCTTGTTATGTAAGAGGCCGTATCCAGAGGAACACCCCAAGAGACAAGGTTCACGAAAGCCTTGTGCATTGTGAGTGATGAGCCTTGTATGAGATCAGGTTTTCCTTTTGTAACCCAGAGGCCGTCTCCCATCATCACTTCGACTCCGTTTGCCGTCAGCATGCCTTCTTTCTGCATTGTAGGTCTGAGAGAATCGGTTATGATGATCGTTTTGTCACGGCCTTTGCTTTCTATCACATATTTCACGATATCAGGGTGTACATGCTTGCCATCACCTATGATTTCCACGCTCATTGCATCGTGCATCAAAGCGCAGCCTACAATACCCGGATTGCGATGTTTGAAAGCTGACATCGCATTGAAAAGATGCGTGGTGTGTCTTATTCCCATTTCCATTCCTTTCAGGGCTTCCTCATACGTTGCGTCAGTGTGTCCCATAGAGAGAACGATGCCCTCTTTGTCAGCAATAGATATGATTTCACCCACACCAGGCAGTTCTGGAGCTATCGTCATCTCTTTAATCAGGCCGTTTCCTGCAGCGAGCATGGTCTCCATTGCCTGTACTGAAGGAACGAGTCTTCCTGCCGGATTCTGTGCTCCGATTCTGTTCGGGGAAATGAAAGGACCTTCTATATGGATTCCAGCAATGGATGCGCCTTTTTCCTTTCCTTTGGCCGATGCAATGGCTCTTTCATCCATCGTTATCCTTTCCATGGTGTCGGTATAGATAGTGGGGAAGAATGATGTTACACCAGCCTCCGCAAGAGAGGCAGACATCCCGAGAATTGCTTCTTCCGTTCCATCTTCTGTGCCATGCCCTCCGATTCCATGTATATGGGTGTCGATGAAGCCTGGAACCGCCAGGAGATTCCTGCCATCTATCTCTTTTTCATAGCGTCTGTTTTCCGGTTCTCTGAATATTCCGCCGGAAATAGCAATATCTTTTTCCGTTATGCGTCCCGCTGATACTGTTCTTATATTCTTCAGAATAATGTCCATATCGCGATTATATCATTTTCTGAAGAAAATAGATGAAAGAACTTGTTAACGGAACTTCTTTGATGGATAATCCAAGAGTGCTAAGGAAAGATATCCTCCTCATCATCAATCCGAATGCTTCGAAGGGAAAAGGCAGAAGCAAGGCAAAGGAAATAAAGGCGCTCTTTCAGGAGCGTGGGAGGGAGTGTACCGTTGCCTATACAAAAGAGACTGGACATGCTGAAAGCTTAGCATACAGGGGGGCATCTTACGGGTATGGTGTAATAGTCGCAGCCGGTGGAGATGGTACCGTCAACGAGGTCGCTTCCGGAATCATGAGATCTGGGAAGAATATTCCTCTGGGAATCATCCCGATAGGCCGCGGTAATGATTTTGCATGGATTGCCGGAATCCCGCAGAAAACAAAGGATGCTGTTTCGTTGATAGTCGATGGGATTGTTTCCCGCATTGATGTGGGGTTCTGCAAAGGACCAGAACATCCGAAAGGTATGTATTTTCTCAATGGCGCCGGTTTCGGGTTCGAGCCTATGGTCAATTTCCGCGCGATGGGGTATAAGCGCATTAACGGAATGCCGAGCTATGTTGCCGCGTTCTTCTATATACTGCGCCATGTCCCCAAGCCATATAACATACGCATGAAGATAGATGGGGAGGAACGGCTTCTGAGTACGCAGCAGATATCGATCTGCAATGGAAGACGTATGGGATCGGCATTCATAATGGCTCCGAAAGCGGAAATCGATGATGGCCTTTTCGATGTGATGTTCACGAATCATCCTCTGTCGGGAAGAGAGCTTATAAAAGCTGTAATCGCATTTTTCAGGGGTTCTCAGGTATCTGATACAAACCTGTTCACATACATGAATGCGACAAAGGTTGAGATTGCTTCTGAAGAGCCTGTAGTGCAGGCTCATTGCGATGGAGAGGTCTTCACCAAAAACGGAACGCTGTTCAGCATAAGCCTCCTTCCGGGAGCGCTTGGACTTGTGCGCGGCAAAATTTCATAAAAAAGTTTTAATTTCTTTATTTGCAAAAGATAATAGGCTTCAAAATTTGTTTGACTTCCTTTTGTTCATCGATTAATATGTAGAATGCGATTTAAGGACAGAAATCAGGTAAATTTCCTTAGATTACGGAGTTTTTGAATTGGTAAAGGATTTAGTCCCACGCGTTCATTTCTATGATCAGGATTTTGTCGACATGTACGACAGAACCTGGGTCTGGCTCGATGAGATATGGCATCAAGGCGATAAGGATGCAGCTTTTCCTGAGGGTTTTTTCACCTATGGTGATGATGGAACCATAAGTCTTTTCGATGCTTCTGTTTCATCGCTCTTTCTTGTATATAGCAATCAGACATACAGCCCATATTCGATGATAGATTTCTTCTATTCTCATCAGGGTGAGGATGGGGAGATTGCGGATGTCTATGATATCGCATCCGGCAAGCCTGTCTACAGCGAAGATAATCCAAAAGGTCTGTCGCTCCCTCTTCTTTCGTACGTGGAGTATGTTTTCTATCACAAGATAGGTAACAAGAAGAGGCTGAAGGATATCGTACCGATGCTTGAGAAATACTTTGCATGGGTACAGAAGACCGCTATGGCTCCGAATGGGCTTTATCAGGTACCGTACAGCGCAACACATATGGGGAATCTTCCACGTGAAGGCGCAGTATATACCGTTGACTATAATGCTTCTGTCGCTGTCTTTGCTCTTTATATGTCCTATATAGGGGATATCCTTAATGATAAGGAACTCGCATTCCGCTATAAGAGGGTTTATTTCTCAATCAAAACCAGAATCAATAGCATGATGTGGGATGATGAGGACCATTTCTACTATGATCTTGACGGTGACGAGAACAGGATCAGAAACAAGCATATCGGAGCATACTGGACGCTTCTTGCGGAGATTCCGAATGATGAATATGCGTCATTCATAATCGAAGAGCTTAAGGACGACAAGGAGTTCGGTACGGAGAATCCGTTCCCGACGGTGCCTGTTTCTTCTAAGTATTTCTCTGCAGATGGCAATGGATATTCCGGAGGTGTTTCTCCTTTCTGTACATATATTGTCGTGAAGGGGCTGATGAATTACGGCGGCTTTGTCTTTGCCCGCGAGTGCACGATAAGGCATATGTATTTCATTCTCGACACGCTTCATCCGGATGCAGAGCAGCTCGGAGATGTCTGGGAAGTATATAAGCCATTGTCTGAAGGACCTGCAGCTACGCCGGAGGGCATGATAAACAAGAAGAGATATCTTCCATCAATCGGCCTTGTGACCATAGCGCTCATAATAGAGAACATCATCGGTCTTGACATCTCGCTTCCTCGTAAGACTGTGAACTGGACGATGCAGTCTCTTGAGGAGATGGGTATTGAAGGCCTTTCTCTCAAGAAAAACAACATCACCATCCTCGCGAACAAGAATGCAAGGGGATGGGAGATAAGACTTGAGAGCGAGAAACTCTATTATTTCACGATCAGTATCATCGATGAGGATAAGAAGAAGACTCTGCCTATTCCGTCAGGCAAGTGTTCGATGCTTATCGACAAACTATAATAAAACGGAACTCCGTTCCATTTTTGCTTGCAAGGCAGAGAGGGGCGGAGTAGACTATATCCGTTGGCTTTAAACAAGGAGGCGATATTATGGAAATGAAGGATTTCTCCCTTGAAGGGAAAGTCGCATGGGTAACGGGCGCATCCTATGGAATAGGATTCGCTATTGCAACTGCATTCCATACAGCAGGCGCAAAGATTGCTTTCAATGATATCAATCAGGAGCTCGTTGACAAGGGCATCAAGGCTTATAAGGAAGAAGGTATCGAGGCTCATGGTTATGTATGTGATGTAACAGATGAGGCTCAGGTACAGGCAACAACAGAGCAGATCATCAAGGATCTCGGAAAGATCGATATTCTTGTAAACAATGCTGGTATCATCAAGAGAATTCCTATGCTTGATATGGCAGCAGCTGATTTCCGCAAGGTAATCGACGTAGACCTCAACGCTCCTTTCATCGTTTCAAAGGCTGTCATTCCTGGAATGATCAAGCAGGGACATGGAAAGATCATCAACATCTGCTCAATGATGTCAGAGCTCGGAAGAGAGACCGTAAGCGCATATGCAGCTGCTAAGGGCGGTCTCAAGATGCTTACAAGGAATATCGCATCTGAGTATGGTGCATACAACATCCAGTGCAATGGTATCGGACCTGGATACATCGAGACACCGCAGACAGCTCCACTCAGAACACCTGGACATCCATTCAATGAGTTCATTCTTGCAAAGACTCCTGCAAACAGATGGGGAAAGACATCCGATCTTCAGGGACCGGCAGTATTCCTTGCATCCGATGCATCGAACTTCGTCAATGGACATGTTCTCTACGTTGATGGCGGTATCCTTGCTTACATCGGCAAGCAGCCGCAGTAAGTCTTATACGGGAAAAGAAAGCCAGGAATTTTCCTGGCTTTTTTAAAAGGCAAATATGGAAAACACAAGAATCTGTATCATCGGTGGTGGCTCAAGGCAGTGGGCCATAAGATTCCTGATGGATCTTTCTCTTCAGGACAAGATAGGGGCACACGTTGCTCTTTATGACATCGACAGGAAAGCGGCTGAGAATAACAAGGAAGTTGCAGAGAGGATCTTCCGTATAAATGGGAAGAGCCATCTTTCGGTCTCCGTTGCATCGACGCTTGATGAAGGTCTCAAGGGTGTTGATTTCATCATCATCGCTATCGAGCCTGGCTGCATTGATATAAGGCAGTATGATCTCGGACTTCCTGAAGAATATGGAATATATCAGTCTGTCGGCGATACGACAGGCCCGGGCGGACTGATGAGAGCCTGGCGTGCGCTTCCTCTCTTCTTCGATTTTGCAAGAGCAATAGAGAAGAACGCTCCGAACGCATGGGTTATCAACTATACGAATCCTATGACGCTCTGCACAGCGGCTCTGTACAAGGCTTATCCGGGAATCAAGGCACTTGGATGCTGCCATGAGGTATTCGGAACTGAGAATTTCATAGCTTCCATCATTGCAAAGAAGGAAGAAATCGAAACTCCGGACAGAAGAGATGTAATGGTCGATGTTTCAGGACTCAATCATTTCACATTCGTTACAAAGGCTCTTTATAAAGGTGTTGATTACATTCCATACCTTAAGGAGATGGTAAAGGATCCATCGACATTCCCTGATCTTACAGAGAAAGCAAAGAAGCGTGTTGCTGACGGTAAATGGTTTGAAAGCGATCACCTTGTAGCTCTTTCGTTCCTCCGTGATTTCGGAACGCTCGGCGCAGCCGGTGACAGGCATCTTGCGGAGTTCGTTCCATTCTTCCTCAATTCCAATGAAGAGGCCTGGAGATATGGATTCATCCGCACTCCGTTCTCTTACAGAGTCGAAGAGGATAAGAGAAAGAAGAGCAAGGTATATACCGATGAGGAACTCGTTGCCGCTCCATCCGATGAAGAGGGTGTCGATATCCTTCTTTCCCTTTTCGGCGAACGCACACTCAAGACGAATGTGAACATGCCAAACAGAGGACAGGTAAGATACCTCAAGGAAGGTCATATCGTAGAAAGCAATGGTTATATCTCAGCAGATTCAATAGTTCCTATTGTCTCGACAGATCCGTCACTTGCCGTCCAGTCCATGGTGAAAAGAGTGGAGACGGAGCAGGATCTCGCTCTTGAGGCTATTTGGAATAATGATATGGATCTCCTGTTCCAGGCATTCATATCCGATCCGCTTGTTAACATCAATGTGGATAAGGCACATGAGCTTTTCACAAGGATGATAGCTTCTTGCGGTCTAAGATACTGAGATTTCTCATAATCTTATTCATGACCAGTTTTCTCTTTTCCTGCAGGGAAGGAGAGACTGGTCTTTCAATTGCGATGGCGCAGGAACCGCCATCTTTTGACGTGATGGTGAACACGTCAATCTCTGGCCGTGAGATTCTTGTCGGAAATGTTTTCGAGAAGCTTCTTGCTTATGACGAAGGTGAGATTGTTCCGCTTCTCGCTGAATCATACTCATCCGAAGATGATGGGTGTTCCTTGCGGTTCAGGATCAGAAAAGGTGTTCTGTTCCATGATGGATCTCCGATGACGGTATCCGATGCTGTAGCTTCCATGAATCGTTGGCTTTCATATTCCGATGCGGCTGAGAAAATCGTCAAAGGCAGCAGATTTACCGTAGATGGCGATGATATCGTGATAACATCAACCTCGACGCTTTCTCTTCTGCCTGCATTGATTGCCACATCTTCAGAAAGTGCTGTGATATTCAGAGCTTCTGACATTCCCTCCGATGGAGGAATCATCACATCTGAAATAGGGACAGGTCCTTATAAGGTCCTTGATTACAGCCTTGGAGAGAAGATTTCGCTCGGCCTTTTTGATGAGTATCATGGAGAAAAACCTTCCATCTCGAGGCTTGATTATTATTTCGTCTCAGATCCAGTAACGAGACGACTTGGGCTTGAAAGCGGAACCTATGATTTCATCGATACCGTTTCATCTGATGATATTCCGGTACTTTCAGGCAGGGAGGAAGTGAACGTTATAAGCGGTACTGAAAACGGTTCAATCGCCTTGCTGTTCAACAAGAAAACCGGTATTTCCTCCTCTCATGATTTCAGGAAAGGGGTATCCCTCCTCATAAATCGTGATGAGCTGATGAAAGCCTGCTATGGAGAGTACGGGTACAATATAGATTCATCATATATGGAAAAAGATGGAATCTGGTATGTGGATCCATCCTCTGATCCATATGGCGAAGAGAACAGGGAAAAGGCCGATACATATCTTTCAGAGTACAAGGGGCAGAAGGTTCGGATACTTACATCCAATCTCACAGGCCTTGATAGAATAGCTGTGGCGCTTTTTTCTCAGTTGAGGGCGTATGGGATAGAGGCGGAAATCACGGTGCTCGACTGGGCAGCATTCCTTGAAAGAAGAAAGGATTCCGATGCGTGGGATATCGCGGTAACGGCATTGACAGCAGTGTCCCTTCCTCTTGATAAGGCCTTCCTCTCTTCTGATTATCCTGGCTGGACGGATTCTGAGGAGATTTCAGCTTTACTTGAGGAAATTGCATCTTCAGAGTCTTTCAGAGCTGCTTCCGAACTCTGGGGGAAAGCTCAGACTCTCTGCTGGGATTATATTCCGGCTATAGTTCTTGGACATTATTCCACAACCCATGCCGTCTCCTCTTCAATCGAAGGGGTGAAGCTATCCGCAGATGGTTTCGATTTCAGATCTGCCTATATTTCAGAGTAGGGTTAGGATTGGAAAACTGAAAAGCACCTGTCTTGTAAAGGGACTTCTTGATGCGGTGAAATAATCATATACTCAGCATGTGAAGCATATCGCAGTCAGAGGATTATCATTGATAATAACGCTCATAGCTGTTTCTTTTGCGGTATTCGTCTTTTCTTCTTTCGCGGAAGGGGATAGCTCTGCATATATTCTTTCCGAGGACGCAGGAGAAGATGAAATCGTGGCATACAGAGACAGCTCCGGTTTGTCTGAGAATACTGCGAGAAGATATCTCAGCTTTCTCTCCTCTTTTTCCAGAGGCGACTGGGGAGAGAATATATCCGGCCAGTCCATCAAAGAGACCATTGGCAGAAGGTTTCCAGTATCTGCCGTACTTGCTTCAATGTCCGTCATGTTTTCTCTGCTTATTGCAATTCCTCTGTCTTTTGCTTCTCTTAAAAGAGGGTCTCTTTCAGACAGGATAGTAACAGGATTCGCTTCGCTATGCGCATCTTTCCCTGTTTTCGTTCTTTCCCTTCTTCTGATAATCATATTCTCATTGAAGTTGGGAGTTTTTCCTTCCTCCGGGCTTTCCAGAGGTTTTGTTTCCTTCATTCTGCCATCCTTTTCCCTTGGAATCGTGTATTCTTCTCTGCTTATAAGAATGTTCCGGAGAAAAATCAGGGAGGCTCTGGATTCGCCTTCTGGCTTCTATTCCAGGGCTGCGGGGCTTGGCTATATGGAAACAGCTTTTGCTGTTGCAGTAAAACCAGCACTTCCGCTGCTTGTGACTGTAATAGGAGAGAGCTGTGCGGCAATAATCGGGGGGACTGCTGTAATAGAAACGGTCTTTGCGCTTCCTGGCCTCGGTTCTCTTCTTGTGAAAGCCGCTCTTGAGAGAGATGCTCTGCTTTCGGGAACGATCGTCCTTATTTCGGCATTTGCGGTGGGAATCATCTCAATCTGCTGTGATATTGTTTAGTATCTGCTGAATCCGAGGAGAAGACAATGAGAAGAGTAGGATTTTCCATCATTATCTTCCTTCTGCTTGTTTCTGTTCTTGTCAGTGTGATAGGCCTGCCGGCAGGAGGAGATAGGTTGCTTCCTCCTTCTGCTGAGCATCTTTTCGGAACAGACATGCTTGGCAGGGATGTAGCTTTCAGGACTGCAGCCGGTACGCTGGTATCTGCAGTGATAGCCGCATCCGTTGTTATACTGTCGCTTTTAAGCGGAATTATCCTTGCTTATTGCTATATGCATCCTCTTTTTCCGAAAGGTCTGCTTCTTGGAATCGCAGATGGTCTCAAATCCATACCTTCGATAGTCCTTGCCTTATTCCTTTCAGCCATAACAGGTCCTGGAATTCCTGTTGTCGTGTTTTCTCTTTCCCTTTCTCATATCTCGGATATCTCAAGAACTGCATATTCAGAGTATCTGAGGATAGCAGAGGAAGGGTATACGGAAGCTGCCATCCAGATGAAAGCGAAGAGAAGCTGGATATTCCTTCATCATATGCTTCCTAACATGAAGCAGTATCTTTATGAACAGGGCGTATCCATTTTCATGACTGCGATAATCGCCGAATCATCCCTTTCGTTTCTCGGCTGTGGAGTTCCGCAGCCTGTTCCATCGCTTGGCTTGATTCTCTCTGAAGCGAGACCTGTGATGATGGAAGCATGGTGGATGATACTCTTCCCCTCTGCTGTGCTTTTTTTTCTGGCAATATCTCTCCAGATGCTTATCTCAGAGACGGATTCTTCCGCGCATTGATCTTGCAAGCGTAAGCTTGTCCGCATATCCCAGATCCCCTCCGATCGGAAGGCCTGAAGCGAGGCGTGTAAGAGTTATCTCCGGTTTGTCCTTAAGCAGATGTCTTATGTACAAAGCGGTTGTATCGCCCTCTTCTGTCGGGTTCGTTGCGATGATGATTTCCCTGAAGTTTCCCTCATTGATTCTTTTCATCAGGAGCGGGAATGAAAGATTCTCAGGTCCTACTCCGCCTAGTGGGTTAATGGCACCGCCCAGCACGTGGAAAAGGCCGTTATAAGCTCCGGAAGAGGCTATAGACAGAACATCCTGCGGCTCTTCGACGATGCAGAGAGTTGTTTGATCTCTTTCTGTATCCGTGCAGTATCTGCACTTCTCTTCCTCTGTATAACAACCGCAAATAGGGCAGGGGTGTATTTTCTCCTTAAGCTGGGAGATCGCCTCCGCAAGTGCTTTGTTATAGCTGTCATCGGTTCTGATCAGATGATAGCAGAGTCTTGCTGCTGATTTCTCTCCCATCCCGGGAAGCCTTTTCAGCAGATTCTGAAGGGTTTCTATAGCATCCATATCAGTGAGAGAGATTCATCAGGATGTCCTGAGTCTTTCTTTCGACTTCCGCTTTTGCCTTGTTCGCGGCATCATTTACAGCGGAGATGATGAGAACCTTGAGGTTTTCCTTGTCTCCAAGGGAATATGCGGCTTCTGATATATTGAGATCCATCAGCTGAAAGTCTCCGTTCACTGTTGCTTCAACAAGTCCCGCACCAGCACTTCCAGTGGCTCTTAATGCGGATATCTCTTCCTTAATCCTCTTCGTCTGGCTCTGGAGGGATCCCATCATCTTCATAAGTTCGAACGGGTTCAACGGCTGTGGCATGTCTATCTATCTCCTTATCTGTGTCCTGTTCTTTGCTGCTATGCATCAGAGTACCGCCAAAGAAGGTCTTCAGTTCCTTCATCTGCGTGGAGAATCTGGCTTCTTCGTTTTCCTTTGCCTCAAGCTGCAGTTTGATTGCAGGCGATTCTCCCAAAGCGGCGGCTATTGCCTTGCTGAGGCTTTTTTCCTCATTTTTCAGCGTATTATATGCTAATGGCTTTGATAATACAAAGCAGAAGAAATTGCCATCTTCATGGATACTCTCGATAGATGAGAGATATCTTGCAGGGGTGAGCTTTCCCATTTTCTTGAGAGCTTCCGCTATTGCAGGAAGGTCCTCTTTCGTGATGGTGAAGGGCTTTTCTACAATCTCTTCCATCTCTTCTTCCGGATCATCTGCCGGAGATGTTTCAGGTGCAATCTCTTCTACAGCTGTGGGCGTTGCTATCTCAGCTGTTTTTTTTTCAGCTTCGGTATTTTCCTTCTGAACGGGTAGGGTGATGGCTTTCGGTGCTGTCTTCACGACTACAGTACCTGCAGCGATTCCCTTCTTCATATCCTCAAGGCGTTTTATAAGTTCTTCCTTTGACACTGAAGAAGGAAGAGCTGACAGCCTCAGGAACAGAAGCTCTATCTCAAAACGAGGGGAAAGTGAATAGCGGAGATCCCTGTAGAGGTCAAGAAAAGCCTTGAGCGCAGCTTCTATCTGCTGCGGAGTAAGCAAGTCTGCAATGTCTTCGGGGATATCACTGAGGGCGGCTCCAAGAATCTCTGGCCTTTTTATTCCTGATTTATAAAGAAGCAGTGTGCGGAAGAATTCCGCGCTGTCCTTTACTATCTGATCGGCTGATACACCCTGCTCAAATAATGCTGAAATGGCATTAAGGGTTTCCTCGCTCCTCCCGTTCAGCGTTTTCCGTACGATATCCTCAATAGCGGAGAAGCCGGCGACAGAGAGCTTTTCCTTTATCCCCTGAAGTGTGATATGGTTACCGGAGAAAGCCGCAACCTGATCGAATAGGGTATAGGCATCGCGCATCGAGCCTGTTGATTCACGTGCTATCCAGAAGAGGGCATCTTCATCAGCTTCTATCCCGAGATCCTCTGCGGCACTCCTCAGGCACTTCATGATATCTTCCTGTCCGATGAGATGGAAACGGAACTGCTGGCACCTTGATCTGATAGTTGCCGGAACTTTCTGCAGCTCGGTTGTCGCGAATATGAAGATGATATACTCCGGCGGTTCTTCGATAGTCTTCAGAAGCGCATTGAATGCAGAAGTAGACAGCATATGCACTTCGTCAATGATGTAGATCTTGTAGCGGGATGACTGGGGAGGATACATGACCTCCTCTTTTATCGCTCTTATATCATTTACGCTTGTGTTGGATGCTCCATCTATCTCTATTACATCCACATCCTGCCCTATGGCGATGGCTTTGCATGAAGGACATTCGCCGCAAGGATGCGGAGTAGGTCCTTTTTCGCAGTTGAGGGCTTTTGCAAGAAGTCTTGCGGAGCTTGTCTTTCCTACACCTCTTGGTCCGGAGAACAGATACGCATGGGCTATCCTGTTTTCCTTGATTGCATTTTCCAGCGTCGATACAACGAAATCCTGACCAACAAGCTTATCGAAATCCTGTGGTCTTTTTCTTGTTGCCGTTACTTCATAGGATCCAGCCATCTTTCCTCCGCTAAAGGGATTATAGCTTAATAAGCACTGAAGAGGAACAAGCGGAATCAGGAGAAAGGATTTTTCCCGTTTCCTGTTTTATAAAAAACAGCAGCAAATGGTCCCGGTCTCATAAACTTTCCGCTTACCGCTGCTACATTCCTGTCCTGACGGGGTTGGGCGGCGTTCATAGCCAGGTATCTGCTGCTGAACGGAGAGGGGGGGATTCGAACCCCCGATGGCTTTTGACCATACACGACTTCCAATCGTGCACCTTCGACCACTCGGACACCTCTCCAGATGCATATGGTTTCGGAGAGAGAGGGATTCGAACCCTCGGTAATGCAAAGCACTACACCGGATTTCGAGTCCGGCTCCTTCGACCACTCGGACATCTCTCCAATAGGACGAGACTAAGAGGATTCGAACCTCCGACCCTCAGTTCCGCAAACTGATGCTCTATCCAGCTGAGCTATAGTCTCAATTAACAACGCGTAACAATCTATCACAATAGAAAAGGTGAGGCAAGTGCTATTCTTTTCCATTGCAAGAAAAAACCATAGCCATCTTCAGAAAGCTATGGTCTTTACGGAGAAGGGGGGATTCGAACCCCCGGACCCGGGTTTAGCAGGTCAACTCCTTAGCAGGGAGCCCGATTCGGCCTCTCTCGCACCTCTCCATAGAAAAAAACGGAGAGAGAGGGATTCGAACCCCCGGAGACTTTCGCCTCAGCAGTTTTCAAGACTGCCACCATCGACCACTCGGACATCTCTCCAATGGAATATCAATCGAATTACGATATTACAGATAGTGGAAAATGATGTCAATCAACTTATGAGAAGTTTGTCAAAGCGGAGGTGACGATTTATGTATGATTCTGCTATATTCAGGGCATGGGTATATTCGGAGATATAGGAAGGAAACTCAGGGATAAGCTTGTAAAGGAGAAGAAGCCACAGGCTGTTCCCGAGGAGAATGTCTATGCACCTAAGCTATCTGATGAATGCTATAACATTCTTTCTTCCTTGTTTGACGAATCAGAACCACGACCTGCAGCTTCTGCTGAATCACGGAGCTTTGCAAGAAAGATTGCTGAGCTATTCGGAAGCTTTTCCAGTGATGTGACGCTTACATCCTGCAGAATTATTCCCAGATTATATCGCTGGTTGCTTGTGACAGTAGCGGCATCCTCTGCTGCTGTGTTCCTTCTTTCCTCCATCGGATTGCCGTATCTCGCGTTTGTTCTTTCAGTCTTCTCGATAATCGCAGTTGTAGATGAGATCCTTAAGAAAAAGGATCCTCTCAGGAGGTTCTTCCCGACAGATGATGCTTCGAATGTACATGCTGTCATCGAGCCGGAAGAGGATGTGCAGCATACGGTTATCTTCTCGTCGCATCATGATACGGCTGCTGTAAGCAGAAGTGAGAAAGGAAAACTTGAATCCTTTTTATCTGTCCATACGGCCGCGGCAGGAATGGTTGCCCTCTGCCTTGTTTCGTTCATACAGTCCATAGTGGAGATTATTCAGGGTCGTCTTCTGCGCTTCAATGCGCCTGGTATCATTTTCGCAATACTCCTTCTTGTATCTTTTGCCGCATCGCTTTCGTCTTTGTACCTGATCATCACATCAGGAAAGAGCTTCACAAAAGGGGCTGGAGATAACCTTTCAGGCGTGGCAGCAGTCACAATGCTTGGTCATTATTTCTCAAGAGAAAAGAATGCGGGAAAAGGACCGAGGAACACCAGGTTGATTTTCGTTTCGTTCGATGGTGAGGAGTGCGGAGCGCAGGGCAGTGCGGCATGGTATCGGGAGAATTCCCATCTTCTGATCAATCCTGTGAATATTAATTTCGATGGTATATACAAGGAAGATGATCTTGTTTTCCTTGCTTCTGATGGAAATGGGTTTGTAAGTCTTTCCTCGAAGCTCGCATCCGAGCTTTCCCTTATAGCCTCTTCTATGGGGTACAGGATTCCATCCGGTAAGATGGGGCTGTTCGGGGGCGAAACAGATGCCGTTTCCGCTGCAATTTCAGGAATAGCAGCTGCTACGCTGACCGGTATGCCTCCAGGGGTTCTTACGCCTGCGCATACGGAAGAGGATACGCCTGACAAGGTTTCCTCTGAGGCTTTATCAAGATGCCTTCAGGTCGCTATACGGTATGTTGAGAAGCTTGATAACCCCACAAAGGAGGGAAAGGTTACAACGAGTTTCCTTGAAGAAGGGCGGAAGTATAAGCTTTCACGTTACTGAATGATTTCCAGAAGAATCTTTCCCTGACCTATATCATCAGCACTGCTTTTCAGCTTCTCATAATTAGAGGCAGGAAGGATTCCTTCAACGCTTATGTTTATGTCGAAATCTTCTTTCGTCACTGTTGCTTCAGTAGTTTCAAAGAGTCTTTTTATCAGGGTATATGAATTGTATGGAAGGACCATTCGGAAGCTTGTTTTTTCGATAAGAGGTTCAGTTTCTGCTATTTTCAGCACTTCTTTCGTACTGTCTCCATAGGCTTTTACAAGCCCTCCGGTACCAAGAAGCGTGCCCCCGAAATAACGGACTATGCATACAGTGATGTTTGTGATGCCAGAACCTTTCAGTACTTCTAGGGCAGGACGTCCCGCGGTATTCTTCGGTTCTCTGTCATCAGATGAAGAGTACATTGTTCCAGCTTTTCCGATTACGGCAGCATGGACAACATGTGTGGCATCCGGATGCTCCTTGCGGATTTCTGTAACATGCTTCTTCACATCATCCATTGTCTCCGTAGGAAGCGCGATGGCGATGAACCTTGATTTCTTGATTTCTATTTCAGCTTCGGCTCTTTCCTTGAGTATGAGCATATCCTGATTCTACCTCAATTCCATCTGTGAGCGAACAGGTTATCTGAAAAAGCTGTCCCTGTTATTTTCGCAGAAAGGTCTGAAAGCGTGGAATAAAGGGCCTCATCGAGAGGTTTTATCTTATTCAGGACATCGATGTCATCTTCGGATGAGAATCCTGATATCACACCGAAGGGACGCTGCATGTAAGTCCAGGAAAGGGCGATTGAAGGATTATTCCTGAGCCGTTTGAGAAGCTGTTCCGTATACGGAGAAGAAAACAGGTAGAGGTTTTTCCTTGAGTCGCTGAAATCAGAGGCCGAAGAGTATTTTCCCGATAGTATCCCCATCCCGAGAGGGGAGTATGCCAATATCTTCATTCCTGATTCCTTCTCTTTCCCGTAATCCTTTGTCCATATCAGCGATAATGGCCGCTCGTGGTACTCAATTGGGAAATCTCTTGCGGCTTTCTCAAGAAGGGCGTATGGGAAGTTTGAGACTCCGATGGCATCTGCCTTGCCGTCATCTTTCATTTTCTCAAGCTCCCGGAGGCTTTTATATAGATTTTCTTCTTCGCAAGGCCAATGGATGAGGAGAATGGAGAAGCTGTCTCTGTGAAGCCTTGATAAAGATATTTCAGCTTTCTTCCTGAATGTCGGGACTGGCATGATTTTCGATATGACGCTCCAGTCATCCTTACCGGCTTCTTTCATGGCTGAATACAGGAGGGAATCTGCTTCGTTATATGAGAAGGCTGTATCGAACATCCGGATTCCGATCCGATAGGCTTTCTTTATGATGTTCTTAGCTTCCCTGGATGAAAGATGTGCATGGAACCCGGAATCGCTCAGATTCCAGAGCCCCATTATCGGGACAGAGTCAAGAATCCTCATCGAGTACTATGACAGGCTCCTCGTCATCTTCCTCGACGACCTTGCTATCGAGCATCTCCAGATCGTCGAAAATGAAATAACCGGAGAACTTCTTTCCGGAAAGCGCGAGTGGAAGCCATAATCTGTCGTCTTCCCACATTGATGAGTAATCGAGAGCTGAGATATCCGACCAGAAAGGCTTAGTCTCATCGCATTCATCGATGAGCGTTCCAGACCAGGTGGATGTGAAGAACACATAGCCGATCATCCTCAGTCCATCCTTGAACTGGAAATACAGGGTACCTCTTTCTTCCAGTTTGCTGACATCAAGGCCTGTTTCTTCTTTAGTTTCCCTGATAGCCGCTTCTGTCTTTGTCTCTTCTATCTCGATATGCCCACCCGGTGCATTGATATATCCCTTGCCAAGGCCCGTTTTCTTGTTTATCAGGAGGATCTTATCTCCATCGGTTACATATGTAAGGACACAGCGTTCGGTCGGTTCCCACTGATCCCAGTTTATATCGTCGACCTTATCCGCATTGACGAAAGATTCCTCGAGCTTGTCCTCTGGTGTTTTCTTCTTTTCTTCTTCCGCTCTCTTCTCCTCTGGATGCAGCTCGAAATAACAATCCTGACAGAGGTTCTCATCGTATCCGACGATATGGTTGTAATCGAGCCTTTTCCCGCATTTTGAGCAATGCATCCTGAAAGGCCAGAACTGAAAACGGAAAACGATAGGTATGATGATTCCTATCGCTACACAAACCCAGCCAAGCCACATCGGAAGAGCTGTAGCGGATAAAATGGCGATAATCGAATAGACGACGAGAAAATCTACAGCAAGAAGAATCGTTGCCTTTCTCTTCTTCTCGGTTCTCGGGAATTTTCTCTGTGAGATATTCAGAAGTATTATAAGGAGCATTATCCATGTGAAAAGCTCCTGGAAAACAGCTAGTAACATGCTTGAAGCTTACAGGCTGTGAAGGATTGCTTCAACCGCCTTGCGCCCTATCTTCGCATTGTTTGGGTTGTGCAAGGGAAAATAAGCTATAATGATTCCCGGAGGATTTATGAAGGCGGTCTTGTTCGGTACAGGATGGAGAGCGATGTTCTTTGTCAGGATAGCTGAGATGGTGCCATCGCTTCTTACGATAACTTCCGTTTATACACATGCCGAGGAAAGGGCAGAGGAGATGAGAGCAAGAGGTCTCAATGCTTCTGCAGATTTAAATGAAGCTCTCTCTGCTGAGCATGACGCTGTTATCGTGGCTTCCGGTAAGAACGGTTTTTACGAGATGATGATGAAACTGAAGGAAAGAGGAGAGTTCATAATCTCGGAAACATCATTTCTTCCTCTTTCTGATAGAGAACTGGCCACTCTTGAGGACGCGAAAGGAGCAACTGCAGAGCAATATCAGTTCACACCGCTTTATGCTTCCATCATAGCGTCTCTTCCGATGATAGGCAGAATCGATCAGGTCTATATTTCCGGATTGCATAATCATCATGCCGCATCGATAGCGCGGGCTGTGCTGGGAATTGATGATGAGATACCGGAGCTTCTTGGCAGTGCCGATTATGGCTCCAGAATGCTGAAGACAGGAGAAAGAAAAGGCATGAATACAGCTGGAGAGATGGAGGAATATACAAGAAGCCTTAGGATGCTGAAATTCAGCAAAGGGCTGTTCATCAATGATTTCTCCTCCAACCAGTACCATTCATACTTCTATGGCAAACGCATTGAGATAAGAGGCGAGAAGGGGATAATAACAGAACAAGGCGTGAATACCGTGGATGATAACAATTACCCGGTTTTCCTTCCTTTTGTCTTCCATCGTGATATTTCCGTAGGAAATGGCAGCATGACGCTTACACATGTTTCTCTTGGAGAGCGGACTGTGTTCATCAATCCTTTCTATCCGGAAAATCTCAATGACGATGAAATAGGAATTGCATTATTGCTTAAGAATATCGAAGAGGGACTGCAATACCCTTCGGTCAGGGATGGTATCCTTGATGCAAAGCTTGGCAAAATGCTTTGATAAAGCTCTCAGGAGGAAATTATGGATATAGCGAAGTACATCGATCATACGCTTCTTGCGCCAGATGCAGCTAAGGAAAGCATTGAAAGGCTCTGCAGGGAAGCTGCTGAGTATCATTTTGCTTCCGTCTGTGTCAATTCATGCTGGGTTGGCTTCTGTGCGGATCTTCTTAAGGGAACGGGGGTGAAAGTCTGTACCGTCGTCGGTTTCCCTCTTGGGGCGATGGAGACAAGAGCAAAGGCTTTCGAGGCTGAGGAAGCTGTGAGAAATGGTGCAGATGAGATCGATATGGTCATAAATATCGGATATGTGAAATCAGGGATGATGGAACATGTTCTTGAGGATATAAAAGCCGTGCGTGCTGCAACAGAAGGAAAGACACTCAAGGTCATCATCGAGACCTGTCTCCTCACTGATGAGGAAAAGAAGGATGTCTGCGTTCTTTCTGAAAAGGCTGGTGCCGATTTCGTCAAAACAAGCACAGGTTTCTCTAAAGGTGGAGCGACTGTTGAGGATGTTGCACTTATGAAGAGCGTTGTCGGTGATCGTCTTGGCGTTAAGGCTTCTGGTGGTGTCAGGGATTACAGAAGCGCTATGGCCATGATTGAAGCAGGCGCAACACGCATTGGTGCAAGCGCAGGTATTGCTATCGTAAAGGAACAGAATGCCTGAGATAATAAACAACACACCGGGCGCGGATTTCCTTAAATCTCTCGGATTCCCTACGCTTGATGTCCATGAGACATTTACTCATTTCGATTTCACGACGCCGGGGCGCCGCGTGCTTCTTATCGGCCCGATGGGCTCGGGAAAGACTGAATTTGCCGCTCGTGTATGGCGCGATGCCTCCGTTGCCCGCAGAAAAAGCGATAAAATCGGAGCAATGACATCCAATGGATGCGTTGATAGAAGGAATATTTTCTTCATCAGATCTGAAATCGATGGTGTTCGTTTCACGGAATATCCTGACGACGCGCTGGCATATCGTTCAGGATATATACGATGCGGGAAGAACATCGCGAGGATAAAGGATTCTTTCGGCTTTGAGGAGGTCGTCAGGGATAATCCTGATGTCGGCACTTATATCATCGATGAGGCATCTTTCTTCGATGAGAGACTTGCCTATGTGGCGCGTAATCTTTCGATAGAAAAAGGCTGCATGTTCGTCTTCCCGACACTGATCCTGAATTTCAGAAGGGAATTCTTCAATTCTACTGCACGTCTGATGCTCGATATAGCAACGGATGTCATTCCGCTTACTGCTTACTGCGAGCATCCGGACTGCATGGCATCCGCGTTCTATACATACAGGTATTACCAGGTGGGAGAAAGAGAGTGTCCTGCGCTTTATTTCGATCCTCTGATAGTCGTTGGTGGCGATAAAGTGAAGAACAGTTCCCTGGAGCCTAATTATGCCGCTCGCTGTGAGCAGCATCATTTCCTCCCGGGAAAGGAGTACACGTTCTTCACTCTGAAGCCTCTTGGAGAAGAGGCGGGGAGAGGAAATCCAGAACCTCTTATCAGGGAAATGAGGGCTTTGAAGGAGAATCCTGAGGAATCGGAGCTTTATGACAATCTTTCCAAACGGTATGGAGATTCCCCTGATGCTGAGATATACATGAACTCCATTCTGCCCGGACATATTGCAGAAAAAGCGCTTGCATATCTCTTCTGCGAGCAGAATCTCATAGGCGAAGCGCTTCTCGTAAAGATAGTCTCTGAGCTTTCCCTTGATACGGAATATCTGGAGAAGGTTCTCATGGAGAACAGGCATCCTGTCTCATTCTCCCAGCCGTATCTCCTGTAATCAGAAAGCAGCTATTGTATCCGCAGTCTCCTTCACTGTAAGGGGATTGTGGTTTTCCAGCAGCCATGGAACATCGATGTTCCTTCTTCTCAGTTCCTCTGCAAAAGCTTTCCATCTGAATATTCCGGTAAGGGCAGGGATGTCTCCCAGCTTGAATCCGTCATCATCGATTACATAGTCCTTGCAGTGGATGGCTGCGAGTCTGTCTCCATATACATCAAGAGCGTCCGATACGAATCTGTGTTCAGCCTCTTCTGATGGAATTTTAAGGGAAACACCATCTTTTTCCTTTATTCCTGTATAAGGAAGCAGATTCACGGGATCGAAGATGACTTTAAGCCGTTTCGTCGGATACTTCTCGAGCATTTTCTGCATCCTTTCGATTGTCGACATCGTATGACTTCTTGCGACAGCTTCTATTGCCACATATGAATCATATTTCTCTGCCGCATCGAGCATCTTGTCGAGGCTTTCGAAGAATACATCCATGAATTTCGGATCTGCCGTGTACACGGAATATCCTCCATCGGGATTCTGTGTTCCAGTCTCTGTACCTACATAAGGACAGCCGAAGGCTTTTGCAAGGCTCAGCGATTTCTCGAATCGCTTGACTTCCATATCCCTGACTTCCTTTACAGGATGTACGGGATTTATGTAGCAGCCGATCATGGCAACCCAAACGCCATGTTTCAGAAGGTCATCTCTTATTCCTGAGATGTATTCCTCATCCCATTCTTCCCATGGCTTTGCAGATGGAATGACCTTATTGAGCGCAAGCTGTATGCACCCCTTTCTTATGCTTTCAATCCTCTCTCCAAGTGCGGAGGCTGATCCGAATGAACCGAAATCGTGTGCTCTATATCCTACTTCTGGCATATAGTGATGATACTCCAGAAAACAGACAGATGAAAGAAATTAAGAAATCTCAGTTTCTGATAGATTGTCTGTTTTACAAGAATGTCTTTTCATACCCTTGCCCTCAGCCAAGCTATGGTGTCGATAATCGTCTTGTTCATCTCCCTTGGCCTGTATCCGAGCTCTGTTGTTGCTTTAAGATGGGAGAAGTGGCCATTCCCTTGAATCGTATCGAGGGCATACCGTGTATAGAGGGGTCTTGTATGGGTTATTCTTGCAATCATGCCGAAAGCCGGTTCAAAGAATTTCGCGAGCCAGACGGGAAGGCATACCTTTCTTTTCCCTCCGGTAACTTTCCTTACGCTTTCAAGAAGATTCTTTATTGATACATACTTATTTGAGAGAATATAGCATTCACCGCTGTGGCCTTTTTCGAGCGCCTTCAGGCAACCTTCTGCGACATCGCGCACATCGACGAAATCATAGCCTCCATCCACTCCTGCAGGAAGCTTCCCGGTAATATACATCTTCACGAGCTGTACAAGATGATTGCGCCCGTTATCATATGGCCCGATTATTCCGGAGGGATGCACCACGACAGCATCAAGAAGGCCGTCACTGCATGCTTCCATCACTGCTTCAGATGCTTCGGCTTTGGTTTTGGCATAACTTCCTTCAACATCATAGCTGTCGAATTCCGAAACTTCGGAAATTACATGCCCCTGAACTTCTGGAATCGCGTGCACCGAGCTTACATAAAGCATTCTCTTCACTTTGTGCTTTATGCATTCGTCGATTATGTTCTCTGTTCCTTCCACATTGACGCGATAAAGTTTTTCATAGTCATCGTTTTTGATGCTTATCAGACCGGCGGTATGGATCACATATACATCATGATCATCCGTTCTGGAGAATATCGGCTCAAGAGAGAGTGGATCGGTGACATCTCCTGTAAAATATTCAACTCTGCCCGGGAACTCTCCTTTCTCGGAGGGGAGAATCAATCCTCTGATGGTGCATTCTTCTTTCAATAGTTTTCTTATTATCGTACTTCCGAGGTGGCCTGCAGCTCCCGTGATTATATAAAGATTCTTCATTTTTCTCTCCTTAATGAAGAATCTATCAGGTACAGGTTTCTGGGCAGTGAAGGCTGGATGCTGTTTTGTTTACTTCTGATTTACATTTCTCGGCAGTGTGATTGTAAATGAAGTTCCTGTTCCTTCCTCGCTTTTGACTGAGATTGTGCCGTTTGAAAGATCTATTATCCT
Organism: Candidatus Ornithospirochaeta stercoravium; assembly: GCA_017694915.1. Lineage (GTDB taxonomy): Bacteria > Spirochaetota > Spirochaetia > Sphaerochaetales > Sphaerochaetaceae > Ornithospirochaeta > Ornithospirochaeta stercoravium. Next base: position 11,492 of record JADIMF010000154.1, on the reverse strand, counting down.
TTTCACGATGGCAAGGCCAAGTCCCAGCCCCGGAGAGGAATGATTCGAATCTCCCCTGAAGTATGGAGAGAATATATGAGAGATTGTTTCCTTATCCATTCCCTTTCCTGTATCGGCGATGATGACGATGACATTCCCCTCGTCATTTTTCACCTCTACTGATATCTCTCCACCTTCCGGCGTATATTTCACGGCGTTATCGAGTAGGTTGATCCACACGTGCTGCAGAAGCTCTTTGCTTGCATGCACAGGACATTTTCCGAATGTACCGCTGAATTCGATTCTCTTCTCTGTCCAGGCAGGGGAGAGCATTATCGAACACTGCCGTATCTGCTCTGAAAGATCGAAATCCTCGGCATCCGTTATGATCTGCTGTGTTGATATTTTCGACAGAAGAATAGAGCTTGTCGCAAGACGGGATAATCTTGCCGATTCCTCTGCTATTATCCTGAGATACTCCCTCTGTTCCTCTTCAGGGAATTTCCTTTCCATCAGCAGGGAGGCAAAGCCGTTTATGGAAGCTATCGGAGTGCGGAATTCATGTGAGTAGCTGTTGATGAAATCGTTGCGGAGCATCTGCACGCTTCCGAGTTCAGAGCACATCTTGTTGAAATCTTCATATATTGCCGCCATTGAGTCGGAAGGCTTGTATTGTATCCTTACGGAATAATCGCCTTCCGCGACCTTCTTTATATTATCCGATAGCGTGGAAAGCTCCCTGTTCCGTTTCGTATACAATACGGCATTGATTGGAACCATGACGATGATGAATACGATCAATGTGCCGAGAATCTCATATCCGGCAGCGGCATATGTATCCTCGACGTGGAATACATCGGTGACGAGCCATGTCATGAATGTGAAGGATGCAAGTGCTGATATTATAACGGCAATCGACTGGATGATGAGCATCGGCAGAAGGCGTGTTCTTTTCCTTGCTTTCTTCATTTGATGGCCTCTTCATCGATGACAGCCTTATATCCAAGGCCTTTTATGGTGATTATGCTGAACTCCCTGATTCCGCTGAGCCTGTTCCGGATGCGGCTTATATGGGTTTTGATGGTATCGTCTCCACTTGGAGAGTCGTAGCCCCAGATGCTTTCCATCAGCTGCTCCTTTGAGAATATCTGTCCGGGGTAGGATAGCAACTTGAAAAGGAGGTCAAACTCCTTTTTAGGGAATTCTATATACTCAGAATCGCTGTAGACAGCATATTTCTCTGAATCCACAGTCAGCTTTCCGATGCGTATCTTCCTGCTTTCCGCGATATTTGCTCTTCTCAGGAGCGCCTTTACTCTCCATAAGAGCTCATCGCTGCTGAAAGGCTTTGTGATGTAATCATCAGTGCCGAGGCTGAATCCTCTCTCCTTGTCTCCAAGTGATTCTTTTGCCGTTAGAAAGAGGAAAGGCATTTTATATCCTTCGTTCCTGAGAGTTTTCAGAAGGTCATAGCCATCCATAACCGGCATCATGATATCTGCGATGACAAGATCGATATTTCCTTTATGGATGATATCCAGAGCTTCTTTTCCGTCAGAGGCAGTAATCACATTGTACTGGCCATCAAGCCTTGCGGCTGTGAGAAGCCTCATATTGCGTTCATCATCTACGATAAGTATCGTTGCCATGCTTTCCTCTTCTTGTATGGATAAATGAAATTATCATCCGGATGAATGTGATAATCAACGAAAAGACTATTATGAGACATATTGTAGCCGCTGAATAATACAACACCTTCGTCAGGATGTCGGGACATTCGATTATAGCGGTGACCAGCATTCCTGAAAAAAGAAGTACAGCAATACAGATACAATACATCATCCATGTGACAGATCTTAAGAAATCCGAGTTGATGAACATGCTTCTGATGATAGGAAAGCCTTGTAGATAAGAGGTGAATTCATGAAGATGAATTGTTTACGTTCATTTCACCTTTGTGTAAAAAACTCCCGGTTTCATTTTCCGGGAGCCTTTGAGTCAAGCTGCTGTCAGCTTATTTTACAAGATGGATTGCAAAACCACCGACTTCCTCGTTGAGATAGCAGACCTTGATCTTTCCATTCGCATCGCGAGCGACTGTTGATTCGTTGACAGTGAATCCCTTGTCCTTGAGGAAGTAGAGTGTTCTCTCGATATCGAAGCATCTGAATGCAAGATGTCCGTTTGTTCCGAGATAGTTCTTCTTCATGACCTCGATTTCCTTGTTCATGAAGATGGAGGAATTGCCATTCTTGATCTCCATGCCGAACTTTGCGAACTCTTCTGCAACCTTTGCTGCTGCATCTGCATCTGGAAGATTGATTCCTACGTGAGCAAGTGTGAGGCCCTGGATCTTTTCTCTTGCCTCTTTGCAGAGCTGTGTGATCTCATCCCACTTGTCGTTGTTGATGAGGTCTGGCTTGACCATCCATGATCCACCGATAGCAAGTACGTTTGGAGTCTTTGCGTAATCCTGTACGTTGTTAGGATTGATACCGCCTGTTGTCATGAATTTGATCTTTGAGAATGGACCAGCGAAGTCCTTGAGCATTGCAACACCGCCGGATGCCTCAGCCGGGAAGAACTTGAGAACATCAAGACCAAGAGCGATTCCCTGTTCGATTTCAGAAGGTGTGCAGACACCTGGTGTTACAGGAACATTGTGTGATGTACACCACTTTACAGTCTCTGGATTAAGACCAGCAGAGACGATGAATTTTGCACCAGCTGCAACAGCTTTCTCTGCAAGCTGAGGATTGATGACAGTGCCAGCTCCTACGAGCATTTCCGGATATGCCTGGCTGATTCTTCTGATAGCCTCTTCTGCTGCATCTGTGCGGAATGTAACTTCAGCGCAAGGGATGCCTCCGTCAATAAGTGCCTTTGCAAGTGGTACTGCTTTCTCTGCATTATCGATCTTTACTACAGGAACAAGACCGATGTCATGAAACGTTGTGAAAAGCTCTTCTTTTGTCATACATGATCTCCCTTTTTAGAGTCTGGTTAGATTGTATCACAGCACCCTTGAAAATGGAACAATGTTCCGATGCTAAACTTGACCGCAGAAGATAGGGTCATTACAATAACAGGAAGATTAATCAGTCAGAATAATGGAATTAATCAGGAATCTGATTAGGAGGTTTGTATGTCCAAGAAATATGTGACTTTCGGTGAAATCATGCTCCGCCTCAGAAGCCAGGAGCTCTATCGTCTTTTCCAGACACCTTCCCTCGAGGCAACATTCGGCGGTGGTGAGGCTAACGTAGCTGTTTCTCTCTCCATCTTCGGTGAGAAGGCTGTATTCGTAACAGCTCTTCCAGACAATGCTGTTGGTGAGGCTGCAGAGCGCGAGCTTATGAAGTATGGTGTTGATACATCTGCTATCAACAAGGTTAAGGGAAGCAGACTCGGAATCTATTTCCTTGAGACAGGCGCAAACCAGAGACCATCTCTCGTTGTTTATGACCGCGCTAACTCTGCTATCGCAGAAGCAGTTCCTGCAGATTTCAATTTCGATGAGATTCTCAATGGTGCTGACTGGTTCCACACAACAGGTATCACACCGGCTATCAGCCAGGGTGCAGCAGATTGTGCTCTTGCTGCTATGAAGGCTGCAAAGAAGGCCGGTGCAACAGTCTCTATCGACCTTAACTACCGCAAGAAGCTCTGGAACTATGGAAAGAAGGCTCCAGAAGTAATGAGAGAGCTTGTAAAGTATGCTGATGTCGTAATCGCTAATGAGGAAGATATCCAGAAGTGCCTTGGCATCGAGGCAGATAGCGATGTCACAAAGGGCGAGCTTGATACAAAGGTATATGAGGAGCTTGCAGCAAAGGTTAAGGAGCAGTTCCCGAACGTATCTGTTGTAGCAATCACTCTCCGTGAGTCAAAGAGCGCAGATCACAACGGCTGGTCAGCAGCACTTTCCGGAAAGACAGGTTTCTATCTCTCAAGACATTATGAGATTACAGATATCGTTGATAGAGTTGGTGGTGGTGACTCCTTTGCAGCTGGTATCATCTATGCTCTTTCCCACTTCGAGGACGAGCAGTATGCAATTAACTTCGCAGTTGCATCATCCTGCCTCAAGCACTCCATCAGCGGAGACTTCAACCTCACACGCCTCAATGAGGTCAAGGCTCTTTGTGAGGGAGATGGATCCGGACGCGTACAGCGCTGATCTGGAAACCAAAAGAATATGCAGCGTGCTTCGGCACGCTGTTTCTGTTTCATGCAGGAGTTTATATGCCACGGCTTTTTATACTTTGTGATTCCACCGGCGCTGTTAAGACACCGTTGACCAGACCTGAAACGGGCTGGGGAGAGACTTTCGGACAGTATCTGAAAGATGGCTGGATTCTCGATAACAGATCAGTAAATGGAAGATCGACAAAGGATTCAATCAGACTTGGAGAATTCCAGCGCGTTCTTGATGATTCCGCCTCAGGTGATGCTGCGATAATCCAGTTCGGACATAATGATGAAAAACTTGATGATCCGAGAGGTGCGGAGGCATGGAGTGCTTTCAGAGTCAATCTGATCTATATGGCGGAGAAACTGAAGGCAAAGGGGGTACATGTTATATTCGCCACACCGATAGCAAGGAGAAAGTTTGAGGATGGTTTGCTTGTCGATACGCATGGAGACTGGCCTGCTGCGATGAAAGCCGCTGCCCATGAGGCCTGTGTTCCCTGTGTTGATATGACGATGCTTACGATGGTTGAGATCATGAAGAAAGGGGAGGAGGAATCCAAGGATTATTTCATGCATTTCGGACCGGGGCTTTATGAGAATTATCCGGAGGGGGATGAGGATGATACTCACCTGAGACCGGAAGGTGCCGAATGGATATCATCTCTTCTTTATAAAGCACTCTCTTCGCTTCCTGATAAACCGGAGTTCATAAAATGATTGCCGATGACCTCTTCTCCCTCGATTTTTCGATAGCAGGTGATTTCATATCGTCCTTTGATTATCCGCACGAGGCCCTGAACCATATTGCCTCCTTCATCGCTTCTCTGGATAAATCTGGATACATCGAGAGGAAAGAAGGTGTCTGGGTTCATGAAACAGCAGAAATCGCTGATACAGCATATATAATGCCTCCTTGCATCATCTGCAGTGGCGCGGAGATAAGGCATTCTGCTTTCATAAGAGGCAATGCAGTAATCGGGAAAGGTGCTGTTATCGGGAATTCATGTGAGATAAAGAATGCGATTATCTTCGATGAGGCAGAAATTCCCCATTTCAGCTATGTCGGAGACAGCATCCTTGGACATAAAGCGCATCTTGGCGCCGGTGTTAAGATTTCGAATGTCCGTCTCGATAAGAAACGGGTCAGAGCCCATTATGAAAGCAATACTATCGATACAGGTATGCCAAAGCTTGGTGCTCTTATCGGGGATAGAGCGGAAATAGGCTGTAACTCTGTCATAAATCCAGGAACAGTTATAGCAAGAGGTGCTGTTGTATACCCGTTATCCTCTGTGAAGGGTTTTATTGCTCATTCCTGAGAATCTCTTCTCTGCCGTTTTCTTTCCTATGATAGAATCTGAGAATGGCAGAGAGGAAGATTCAGATTATCAAGTTGTCTGTGCGTAAGGCATTGCCTGTCATTGCCTTCTTTCTATCTTCCTTCTTCATTGTTTACTTCCTGTTCGGTGTTCATTATCTGCTGGTTGTACCGCCGCTTGCCGCCTTCTTCAGTTCATGGAAAAGAAAGGACGAGAAAGGTGTTCGCAGATATATCATTCTTTTAATTCATGAAACTATTCTTCTTTTCCTTGCCTCCCTTGGAACTGCGAATATTGTCATGATGGTGTTCCTGAATATTGCAGTTCCTTTTATTCTTGTGTTCACCCAGAGCACTCAGTTTGATAAGCGCGGTTATTACGCTTACATGCTTTTCTTTGTTTATATTTCCTTTGTACCTCCTGTGAATGCAGAAGATTTCCTTCGTATGCTTGCAGCAATCTGGGTTGTAACGCTCTATATGGGGATTGTTCTTTTTCTTCTGGCTGTAATTCACCGTCAGGGGCCGGAAGAGAAGATTCTCATGAAGTATGTTCTGAAAGAACTTTCGGAACAGACGCTGCTTCTTGCGATGCCGGAGAGAAAAGAAGAGCTGAGATTGCGCTTCTCTGAACTGATTTACCGCAAAACCGCTGAAAGACAAGGTTTTTCTGCTATCAGTACGCAGGAGACGAAGCTTGATGATATGCTCTCAACGCTTCTTCAGAGATACTCTTTCATGGTAATGGATGAGGATTGGTATTCAGAGCTTGATTCTCAGCGGATAGCGGAATTGAGAAGATTAGCGTCGTTCCTTTCCGAAACAGCAAAGAGCATAGGCACCTCCTGGCAGGATATGCAGATAGAAGCCGCACATGAGATTCTAGAGACAATGAATATACCGGAAGGCAGGATACGGATATTCATAAGAAGCATCCTTCATATGGTAGATTTCATGCTCAATACCGCTTCTGATACGGAACTTCAGAAAAGGAAGAGAATCAACTGGAGAAATCTGCGGCATGAGATAGCGATAAGGCTTACAAGCGAAGGTTTTGAACTGAGATTCGCTTCCAGGCTGGCAGCCGTGATGGCTATAAGCGGACTTATAAATTATCTTATTCCGACAGTGAACTCATATTGGATTCCGCTTAATGCGTTCATGCTTCTGCAGACAAGTACTTCCGAGAGCTCCTATTACATGAAGACGAATCCAATCGGGATAATAGCAGGATGTCTTGTTGAATACATCGTTTATCCATTTCTCCCGGGGCTCTGGGGTGAACTGCTGTTTGCCCTCCTTATGATATCGATGATGTACGCATCGAAACCAGGATCCTGGCTTTATCCCGCATTTCATACCTGCTATACATTGACGATTGCTCTGATGACACTTGATGAGCCTTCGGCAATAGGCTTGCGTCTTCTGTATCTTCTGATTGCAGTCATAATCGTATTTCTGGTTAACAGGTTCTTTTTCCCGATTCTTCCGTCATCTCAGTTCAGATACAGCATCAAATCGCTTTTCCGCCTTCATAATGACTATTGGAACATCATCAGGATGGGACTTGTATCAGAGACGGACCTTTCCCTTTCTGTTGATATCCTTTCGGATTTCCATATGTATTATGAGGATGCTTCAAGGTATCTGAATGAACATAAGGATGTCGTAGATGCAGGAAGGCTTCAGGAAGCTATTCTTATACTATGGAAGATGTTCTCGGAACTTGAGCAGATTCATTATCTAGTGAGAGTGAAGAGTATACAGAGTGATGAAACTGATTCAGTATTAAGTCTCATCTCGGCAATACAGAAGGATCTCTACCCGATAATAAGAGATGATGATTTTCCTGAGCTTTTCAGCAAGCTGAAATTACAGCGTCAGGATATTGCTTATGTGATAGGGAAGTATCTGGAGAATGCAGAGAAACTGCTGAGATACGGGAATATCATCGAAATCATCAGGTAGAGTACACGCCAGACGGACAAATTCCTGCAAAATAGTCAGCTTTAATTATGTTATCATAGTTACATGAGCACTTGGTACGATGATGTTGAAGACATTGTGAAAAATAAAATCATGAAGGATTGCCGCTCCCTTTCTGATGTGTATTCATACAAAGAATGGTTACAGAAAAAATATCCTGATAATAATTTTGTCGAGGACAAGATTAGACAGCAGCTTCCATCTTCAGTATCGGAATTTCTGTTTTCATGTTTTGATTAATCCTTTCGAATGAAAGATTTTACATAATCAATTCTAGAACGGGTTTCTGCGGGATGCACTGTGTGAAAATCAATGATAAGTAGTATAAAATCAACAAAATTACAGGATATGTATCCTCAGATAGAAATCTGTTTCCTTTTAGCAGTTGTATATTATACTTTAGTTAGCTAGATATATTTTTATGTTAGCTAATAATGTATTAATTATGGAGTGCTTATGGTACAGGTAAATATGCTTGAAGCAAAAACTGATTTGTCAAAACTGGTAAAGCTCCTTGAGACGAAGCAGGAGGATGTGGTTTATCTGGCAAGGAAAGGAACTCCTGTTGTACAGTTGACTCTTATTCCTGGTAATCATGAATGCAAGAGGATCGGTGTAGCAAAAGGAAAATTCAGGGTACCCGATGATTTTGATAACTGGGATAAGGAAATCGAAGCTATGTTCGGAGGTGACTTGTGAAGATTCTGCTTGATACTCATATTCTTCTCTGGGCACTTTCCGATGATGAAAGGCTCTCTGAAAAAGCCAGAAAGGCTGTAGAAAACGAAGATAATGAAATATATTACAGCATTATCTCCCTCTGGGAGGTGGAATTGAAAAGAATAGCGCATCCGGATGCTATGCGGATAACAGCGAAAGAGCTTGCAGATTATTGCGAGCAATCCGGGTTTAAGAGAATCCCGATTAAGGATAAGCATATCTATGCTTTAAGCCGGCTTACGAGAGCAGAAAATGCTCCTTCTCATAAGGATCCTTTCGATCGTCTGCTTATCTGTCAGGCTTCAGAGGAGAATATGATATTCCTTACTCATGGTTCATTGCTTGGATGGTATGAAGACCCATGCATCCTCTATGTGTGAGCAGTCTTGACTCAGAATCAGTCTATATATCCGAGCACTCTGGATAGTTTTAGCGCAGTATCTTTGATTTTATCAGCGTATTCCGAGAGGTTTTCTCTTTCGAATCGGAATGTTGGCCATGAGACAGAGATTGAGGCGATAGCTTTCCCTTCATTATCCCTGACAGGGCAGGCGATGCAGACAACATTTTCCTCATGTTCTTCGTCATCAATAGACCATCCGCGTTTCTTTGTCTCGTCAAGCTCGGTTTTAAGTTCTGCTATCGTCCGTATTGATTTTGCGGTGAATGGCTTTAATGGAGTTTTCCTGAAATAGCATTCTTTATCATCTTCGCTCATTTCAGAGAGAAACACCTTTCCTATGGCTGTGCAATAAAGAGGGATTACCTTTCCGACTCTTGAATACATTCTGAGCGTGTATTTTGATTCTTCTTTCAGAACGTAGACAGCATTGCAATCCTCGAGTATTCCCATGTGAACAGTTTCCCCAAGATCATTGGAAAGTTCTTTCGCAAACGGGATTGCTGTGCTTATGAGGTCGATATGCTTAAGGGATCTGGAGCCGACAGCAAACATCTTCATCGTAAGATGATACATATCGGCTCCATCACGGAAGACATATCCGAGAGATGTAAGGGTAGAGAGAAAACGAAGAAGCGTAGCTTTTGGCAGCTCTGTTTCCTTTGCAAGGTTTTCCAGGTTGATTCTGTCGGTTTTGGAAAGTGCCTCAAGTATGGAGATGGTGCGGATAACCGCACTCATCTGCTTTTCGTCTTCTCTCATATCGATCAGCCCTCGAAATACTTCTGAGCGTTGTTGAATGAGATGTCGGAAACAATCTTGCCGAGCATCTCCTCATCATTAGGAACTTCTCCGTTATCTGCCCAGCCGCCGATGACGTTGCAGAGTATCCTTCTGAAGTACTCGTGTCTTGAGTATGAAAGGAACGAGCGGGAATCTGTAAGCATTCCAACGAAAGCCGGGAGGCATCCGAGGTTTGCGAGAACCTTTATCTGCTCTTCCATTCCATCTCTGTGATCGCAGAACCACCATGCAGAACCAAGCTGGATCTTTCCCTTGATTCCATCACCCTGGTAGCATCCCATCAGAGTTCCAAGAGAGTAGTAGTCCTTAGGATTGAGAGAGTAGAAGATTGTCTTAGGAACGGAATTCTCAGCAGAAAGTGCCTTGAAGAATTCTGCGACTCCATATGCAAGATTCTCATCATAAGATGCATCGTATCCCGTATCCGGTCCAAGAAGCTTGTACATTGTGAGGTTGTTGTCGCGGATAGCTGCAAAGTGGAGCTGCATTGCAACGTTGTTCTTCTTGTAAGCACGTGCAAGAGCTGTGAGGATATAAGTTCTCCATGCATCAGATTCTTCCTTTGTAACCTCTTCGCCGCCCATTCTCTTCTCGAATACCTTGTTTACGCACTCTTCTGACCAGAATGTGTGCGGACATGTCATAAGGGCATGATCGGAAGCACGGCATCCCATCTCAACGAAGAATGCAAGTCTCTTCTCGAGAGCTTCGACGACATCAGCTGTCTTCTTGATTGCGATTCCAGCTGCAGCGCCAAGCTTTGCGATGTATTCTGCGAAGTCTGGCTTCTCGATATTGAGAGCTTTATCAGGTCTGTAGGAAGGAATAACCTTTGCAGGGCATTTGCCTTCATCTCTGATGATCTTGTGATACTTGAGGTCATCTGCTGGATCATCGGTTGTGCCAACGGCATAAACCTTGAACTTCTTCATGATGCCGAAAACGGACAGTTCCGGATTATTCTTGAACTGCTCATTAGCCTCATCATAAATCTTCTTTGCGTTCTTTCTATTGAGCACATCGTAGATTCCAAAGTATCTCTGCAGCTCGAGGTGAGTCCAGTGGTAGAGTGGGTTACCGATGAGGTTCTCCATTGTCTCTGCCCATGCCATGAACTTGTCAAACGGATCTGCATCGCCAGTGACAAGCTTCTCATCGAAACCGCATGTTCTCATCTGTCTCCACTTGTAGTGGTCGCCGCCAAGCCATGCATCGGTTATTGTCGTGAATCTCTTATCCGTTGCGATCTGCTCCGGGATAAGATGGCAGTGATAGTCGAAAATCGGCATATCTGCTGCATGGTCGTGAAAAAGCTTCTTTGCCATTCCGCTTTCAAGCAGGAAATCCTTGTCCATGAACTCTTTCATAGTACTACACCATCCTTGAAGATTGAGATCTCCTCGTATCCATTGATCTCGTTCTTTGTGCGCTTTTCACCATTGGCGATACTGATGATCTCCTTGATGAACCCTTCTGTTATCTTTCTTGGATCTTCTGTCAGCATTACCGATGCATCAAAATCGATCCAGTCCTTCTTGTGTTCCGCAAGTGCGTGATTTGTAGCAATCTTGACTGTCGGTACAGGAGAGCCAAGCGGTGTTCCTCTTCCTGTCGTGAACAGTATCATATGAGCACCGGCCGCACTCTGTGCCGTTGTTGATACAATGTCATTGCCTGGTCCTGAAAGAAGGTTAAGTCCGCTTTCGGTTACCCTGTCTCCATAAGAGAGAACCGCTTTGACAGGAGCTCTTCCACCTTTCTGTACGCAGCCAAGGCTCTTGTCCTCAAGTGTTGAGATACCACCGGCTTTGTTTCCTGGTGATGGATTCTCATAAACCACCTGATTATGAGCGACGAAGTAATCCTTGAAATCCTGGATAAGCTTTACAGTCTTCTCGTAGATTTCTTCGTTGATACATCTGTTCATCAGCATCTGCTCAGCGCCGAACATCTCAGGAACTTCCGTGAGTATTCCTGTTCCGCCCATGGCTGTAAGCTCATTGCAGAATCTTCCTACAAGAGGATTTGCCGTGATTCCGGAGAATCCATCAGAACCTCCGCATTTGAATCCGACTACGAGTTTAGACATCG
>JADIMF010000153.1 GCA_017694915.1 Candidatus Ornithospirochaeta stercoravium | reverse complement strand
GGGGGGGGGTATCATCAGAATACCATATTTTGGAGGAATGAAATGAGAAAAGCTGTAAAGGCAGTCATTACAATCGCTGTCCTTCTTCTTATGTTCACGTCGTGTCAGCAGAGATACATCATCCCTATGCCACCAATCAATTCCGGAAATGACAGTAAGCCCTCTGTGGAAATACCAGAGACTCCGGAAATTCCAAATGATAAAGTAACTACTGAAACTACCTTTGATTTAAAGGACAAGACTTTCAGTGATCTTAAATCTTGGCTAGAAAATGAGGCTGTAAAAAAAGCTGAAGTAATCAAGATCAATGGAAATGGAGCTACTCTTAATCTAGCCAAGGAAGAGAAAATAACCCTCAATAATCAGGATCTCATCCTGGAAAATCTGACCATAAAAGGCAGTGCCCCTGAAAACGGAACAGACGATACTGGAATACAAGGAATAGTCATTCCCTCCGATCAGTCAAAGGAAGTAAACCTTTATTTTAAAGATGTGACTATAAAAGACTTTGGTCATGGTATTTCTTCTGGCTATAGTAAAGACTTTTATGATACCAACTTAGACTCAATCAAGCTGACTAATATCTATATCATCGACTCTACATTTGAGAACTGTCTCAAAGGTATCTATATAAACAACCTTGGAACACTTCAGGTATTCAACAGCACCTTTACAAAAATAGGTACTGAATCTGACGAAGGAGATGATAGTACAACTCGTTCCGGTTCCGCTTTTGATATCAATCAGTTCGCAAAGGGAGGGGATATTGTTATCTATGATTCTACCTTCACAGATTGCGGTAACGCAGGAACAAGTGGTGCCATAAAGATCAAGGTCAGAGGTGGAGATCAGGATGCAGCTACTGATGTTCCGAAGAATCAGACAGGATCATTGGAGTCTGTATTGATTCAGGATTGCAAGTTCAATAATAACAAGAATGGAGATCTTGTTCTGGGCACAGGCAGTGCTGGAGCTAATCCTCAGTTTACTTATCCAGAAACTCTTGCCGCAAAGACCAAGATCATTAATTCTACACTTAAAGTAGTGGATAAGTCCGGTCACGGTTATGAGATTAAGAACAACGTGCTAAGTGCTACCGAAACAGATACAAAGTATTAATTGATTGATCATCTGTGATCTCAGAGGTTGCTGATAAGCCAGTCGCTTTGATGCAACCTCTTTTTTGTGATTGTGAAAGTGAATGAAGGTGGGGCTATGCTTGTCTCCCCTGCATTAAAACAGTATCCTATCATGCATGGTCAGGATATTGTTCCTTGGAGAGATTACAGGACGGCCGGGCATAACTTGTCTTAAAAGTGGTCTTGTTGATATCCAGAAGAAATATGAAATTGATTATACCGTCGCCAACGGAGAGGGAATGACGGGTGGATTCGGTATCGGCAGGGCTCATGCAGCACAGCTTACCAAGATGGGTGTTGATCTGGTGACAGGAGCTGAGAAGCTCTTCTACAAGATTGACATGGTAGAGTTCGTACAGAAAGCCGGATTCGTGCTCCGTCCTGCAAACTACCCTCCTCAGTGCCCTGGAAGAAGCTACAGGATCATTGAGATCAAGGGAAGGAAGCTCGTGATCATCAATCTTCAGGGAAACTCCCTCTTCCCGAGACAGAGCATACAGAATGCTTTCTCATCGATAGACTCCCTGCTGAAGAAGCTTCAGGAAAAAGAGCCTGATCTCATTCCCCTGATATTCTTCCATGCTGCGACTACCGCAGAGAAGAAGACTATGAGATTCTTCCTCGACGGAAGAGCCGCTGCCGTGATAGGGACCCATACGAAGGTAATAACAGCAGATGAGATGGTCACAGAGGCAGGACTGGCTTATATTACAGATAACGGCCGTGTCGGATCGTTCATGTCTGTCGGTGGATTTGATCCTGCGACAGAGATAAAGAAGCTGAGGTCACAGCTTCCTGTCAGAAGTCAGGAATGCTGGAATGAGGGAATCATTGAAGGAGCTGTTGTCGATATCGACCAGAACGTCGTAATCGCGGCTTGTAGGAGGTATCAGATGAACGAGGTCCACGATGTCGCGGACGGCCTTGTCTCTCGAACCGGCATCGGCTCCGAGCTTCGTGAGGCCTGACTGGAGGGCACTGAATATGTCGCTGAACACCTTGCGCCTCTCATCATCAAGACCCAGATAGAAGCGCTCGATCGCTTCGGAAACCTCCTTGGCGCCGAGTGCCACGCCAGCTTCCTTCCAGACGCAGAACAGGTCATCATACCGGATGAAGTACCCGAGCTTGTCGCGGAACAGAGCTTCAGTGTTCTCCGTCGCATCCTTTATGTCCTCGAGCTCGCCTCCTGCGTCATGAAGCGTATCAAGCTCCTTGTCGCAGAGATATTTGTAGAACATGAATCCAAGGATGTAGTCCTTGTACTCGCTTGCCTTTATATTCTTTCTCAGCTCGTTTGCGGTCGCCCAGATGCGGGCTGCAAGATCCTGTTTTGTCATGGAAACCTCGTATGCTGGTTTGTTGCTGTATCAATCATACCAGAAAACGCTCGTATCGTATATACGATTCAGGCCCCATATACCTCAAAGTTTCCGCGACTGCACCTCTCATAGCAGAAATGTACAACGACCATAAGGGAACCGGTGTAGAATAGGCATAAAGAGATTGCTACGAAATGGATGGAGACAAAGAAACCGGCTGGGTGAGCATTGTGAGCTACGATGGGAACGGTGGCGACCTCGAGACCTATCTTGACATGCCGCTCGCCATCTGGAGACGGATTGAACAGGGAGAGGATATCACCCTCAAAGGGACAGGCGCCTATGAAGGGCTCACTCTCACCTCTTCCTGGCACTTCAAAGATAGGCTCGTGACGATCTGGCAGGAATCGGATGAGTATGGCGGTGCGGAATGTGCCATCGACAAACCTATCGAGAAGCTTGCCGTAGACATCGACTGATTCGCTTCCAACGATTCACCATAGGCTGCTTTTCTCATATATGGCATCCAGATCCATATCCTGCCTCCACAACGAGATGATACCATGATAACATGATGCAAAGGGAGTCTGACATGAAGAAGACATTGCTTATCGCTCTGCTCATGATGGTATCGGCCATACTGTTCGCAGGACCGTTCGGGATGGAGTTCGGCTGGTCACTGGAGGAACTTGAGGCTTCTGGAGTCTATACATGGGAGCCTACTCGGCAAGGAAGCGTCACATCCTATTGGGCAAGCCCCACCAAGCCCCATTCGCAGCTTTCCCTCTATATCATCTTCATTGATGACGAATATGGCCTCTTCGACATAAGATCGGTCGCAGATGCCTCATATTCCGAATCGCAGATCAGGACCTTGTACAACACATTGAAATCCCAGCTTTCTTCAGTATACGGTGACCCCGAGGAATACGATGAAATCGATTGGCTCAGCGGCCTGACCGGCTCTGGGAATTTCATCAGATCTCTTTTCCACGGGGACAGGATATTGAACTCGACATGGTATCTGGATTCAACTGAGTACGACGACGCTTGAGAGCCACCAGACCGAATTACATTGAGCCAGAGACCGATTTAGAGTGAGCCATTTTCATCGATGACATATCCTCATCACATGCACTGAAGTGCAAATCCAAATATCTGCAAATAAACCAATGACAGAAAAACTATCTCAGAAAGAATAACCGATTCCGAGATATGGTCCTTCAATCGACATCCAGAACATACCCTGAGTTCTGCTTCCGAAGCTGACGAAGTCCATACTCAATCCGCCTCCTCCGCGAAGGAACAGATTACTTGTAAGATAGAAATCAAGATATACATTCGCAGAAAGGCCGAAAGTGCCGAAATTGCCTGTTCCGCGCACATGCGGTCCTGCTGTGATAAGCAGGTCAAAGTCATCAAAATACATCTTATATGCGTATCCGAGATTGACATTGTATCCTACGACAGTTGTTCCGCTGACATTGACACTGAAACCGACTCCTGCATACATTCCATGCTGTTCAGAGAAGAAGATATCCGCTTCAGCATCGGCACCAAGCATGAAACTGAAATTGCTGCTGTTTGTTCCTCCTGAATTTCCTGTTGTACCGAAGCCGATTCCAATGTATGTTGGCGTCGTGATTCCTGAAAATCCTCCTACGAGATCGAAGGTCGTATCAGCAAAGGCAGCTGGAATCATAATGATCAGACCAGCAAGAAGGGCAAGCAGTTTCTTACGCATAGCTCTAACCTCCTGTACGTAATATAGCTTATGCTCATTGTATTATGCGAAGAGTGTGTTGTGTCAAACAATATGGCATCAGCCAGTTCAATGCTCTTCTCAACGAGTATGCCAGCCAGCTTCTGAAGTATCAGGCGTGGAAACGTCCTGACTATAGCCTGATGTCAAACGCCGAATCCCCTGCTTGGGACAGGAACTACATGCTTTCAGCCTATGCTGTGAAGCATCCGGAAGCGAAGGATGAGATGTTCATGGAAGTGGAGCCGTTCGAGACCGGAAAGACCATCTTCGTGGGCCATACACCCACACTGGATGGAAAACCGTTCATATCGGAAAGGTTTCATCTGGTCGCGCTGGATACGGGAGCAGGCAGGAACGGCCCGCTCACGCTCATGGATATGGATACGCTGCGATACTGGCAGGCATGAGAACAGGTCTACAGATATCCGAGTCTGCGATCTTCTTCGTACAACTCCCTCATCTCATCCACGACATCATAGGTCTCCCCCATGTTGTCACGGTCGATCCACCAGCAGTACGCAAGGGAATCGATGAGATCGAGGTGGTCTCCTATGAGCTGCATTCCCTCACCCAGACAGTTCCAGAGCATCTCGTCCGGGTTCTTCGAGAGGTCTTCAGCCGTCCCAAGATAATTGTCAAAGCATTTCCTGATCCTGTCCTTCGTATCAGGAGCAGCTCCTTCTCTGAGGGCGATTCTCACGGCATACTGGAATCCTGCCGTATCGAAGCTGACTACGCTATTTCCGGTCGTCTTCGCCATCCGTCTCCGCCCTCTTCGGCCCAAGGTATTTTTCCGTAAGGCTCTCGATCATCCCGCCAAGGGTCGTCATACCCATCTTCGAATCGAAGGCGAGGATTGAACGGGCATCCTCCTTCGCCGGTTCCTTCGTCTGGTTCGCCGCCATGTCCTCGGCGAAGAATATCAGATTCAGTATGTTCGATTCATCCAAGCTGGCAGTCGCCTCATAAAGCACGCGGCGTAGAGACCTGTCATCCTCACCGTCAGGGATGTCCTCATCGGAACACAGCGCCTCAATCGTGGTGCCAAGCGACCTCGCAATACTCCGGGCGATTCCCATCGAAGGCATCTTGTGTCCATTCTTCAGTGCGGAAAGGGAAGCGCCAGTATGCCCTGTATTCGCAGCGACATCCTTCCATGTCATCTTCCGCTGTTCCTTCAGCAGGCTTACATTGTTCCAGAATGTCTCGACAAGATCCGTGTAATCCATGGCTTCATTATAACATCAATCGATATCGGGGCGAATACCTGATTTTAATAACGATTGATATTAAAATATTGCTATCAGCGAAATTTCTATACCGATAGATATTGTCAAGTCTTGTTTACAGAGTTATCATGATATCGATGGATATTGGAAGAGGCACCGAGCACAAGGTGGAAAAGGAGAACCTCACGCATGGATTCCACCGCGCATCAGATGCAGGGAAACAATTCTGAAAAGGAGCAAGATGGCAACAGAGACATATCCGGTAAGAATCCGCCCGGAATCAGGCATACGCCTGAATACACCAGACATCTACGAAGGCGAGCACATATGGTCGTACCTGTCCAGGCTTGCAAATGCAAACGGACTGGCAGATGCAACGGCATTCATGAAGGAGATCGGGGCATACATCTCCCCATTCAGAAAAAGCCAGTTTCTGTACGGATTCTCATGTGAGGTCCCATATCCGGAAATCGACCGCATCCTCGACATCGGAATGCCAAACGACTGGAGGCTCGACGCCACGACCTATGGGCTGAAATCGCTTTTCCTTTCAAGGTACCGGCAGCTTTCCCACCTTTATTCATACAGCGACCTGTGGAAGCAGAAGACAAGCTTCTGGGCACGCCACATATCGGATATCAACACGATGCAGGCGTGTCCCGAATGCCTCGAGGAGGATATCGGAGAAGGAACGTTCCATTACCATGTGGAACACCAGATCAACAGCATCGAGTACTGCCCGAAACATGGACTTATGCTTGTTCCGGTCGAAAAGCGTGAGGTGGAAACGTCAAAACCGACATTCAGCCTTATGACGGGTCGGAGCTTCTACCCCATGCACCTTGGCTTGGAGGAGCTTCGTGAGCTATATGCCGAATGCAGGGAAAAGGACTTCATAGGAACAGCCATAACGCATGCCTCCAGGAAGGAGGAAAGAATTGGAATGTTCTGGAGAGCTTTTATGGAGGAGCAGCCGGATGGAACGATGGAAGACCTGCAGGAAGCGATAACATCCCGACTAAGAGAGAGGTATCGGCATAAGGAGACATGGAAGCTCAAGATGGCGATACTCGATGACAAGGATCTCGATGAATATCGTCCTATCGGATTGAATGCCAGATCGATGCAGCTCACGACGGACTCCCCCATAACCTACGTCAATCCTAATGAGGCGATGGGGCTGATAGCCGGCCTCTTCGAAAGCCCTGAAGACCTCTTCGAGAATCTTCATGTCCGTAGCTACCGCGAAGAGTTCGAGAAGGCAATCCATGGACGCTTCGAGCTCATCGGACCATACCGGGAAAGCCTCATCACGATAAGATGTCTGGAATGTGGGAAGACCTTCCCGACAACGCCGCTTGCAATCATCTCGGAACTTGGCTGTCCCGAATGCAACAAGAAGCTATCGAATCAGGAAATCATGTTCCGGATGTTCGAGAAGGCCTCCGCAGGGCGATGGTATCTCGATTCTGAATTCAAGAGCCTGAATGACATGATCTCGGTCATCAGCAGAGAAACGGAGGAAGAGATTTCGACATCAGCGGAACGCTTTCTTTTCTATGATGACAAGCTGCTTCCAGAAACACAGATATCTCCTGCAAAGAGGAAAGCATACAGGGATCATAAGAGGATAGTGGAAGACACGGCCATTCTCGAAGATGCGGGAGTGCCAGTGGATGCAAACTCGTTCAAGACCCTTGAGCATATCAAACCCGTCGTACAAGATTACATGCTGACTCATCCAGTGATATTCCTACCAAATCTCAAGAAGTATGGTGATGAGAGGATCATACGCAACTACTGTAACCGTCTTGCGACAAAGGGACTGCTCCACAACGTCGACAGGGGAATATACACCACAAGTCCGATGGATGTGGATGACGTGATATGGGCAAAATATTGGATCACCGAGAACAACCAGAAAGGTGCCCCGGTATGCGAATCACTTCTGAAACTTGCCCGCGACGAAAGGTATCCGGACAGCAGACACAGGGAGGAAAGGCCTGCTTTCGTCCTATATGATGAAGGTGTCTCGACAAGGCATCATGATGTACGGACCGTCGCCGATCGTGAAATCGACATCTATTATGTCCACACACCGATTACGGTAGAGAACTGGCCTGCAATCTCGCTGTTGGCAAGCATGAAGCAATCCGAGAAGATGTTCGACCCGTTTGCACCCGACTATTTCACGCTCAGGCTCTGGACACTGCTGATGAACATCACTGGCACGAAGGTCATACGGAATAGTGAAGGCTTCCCCGAATGGGTGGTGAAACAGGTCTATTCTCTGATCCTGACGAAAGACGATATCAAGGGGACCAAATGGGAAAAGGAATTTCAGAAGATGGAAAAGTCAAGGAAGGAAGGGGTTTAGGATCCGGAGCGTCATACAAGCCATGGATCAAGATCCGGGAACTCAACAGCTCAGGCACGGCATCATCATTCCCGGACTGGAAACATGGCCGCATGGTGGAGCTTCTCTCCCAAGCTGAGCTCTGGGCCTATCTGAAGATCCGCTGGAATGATTCGGTCACGGATATCAGGGAGCAGTACCCCATCGACCTGGCCGCAACGAACTCCATAGCCAGAAAGCTCGGATTCCGTCCAGCCGGAAACGGTCAGAAACGAATGACGACGGATCTGCTGGTCTCTCTGGATGACGGCAGGACAATGGCGGTATCTGTAAAGGCGGAAAGGAAAGGTCTGGCTGAGAACAGGAGAAAGATGGAGCTTCTGGCGATCGAGTATGAATACTGGAAAGCCTGCGGAGTCCCCTGGCAGATCGTGTTCAAGGAGGATCTCAGCCCGGTGGAGATAAGGAACATCAGGGATGCCGTATCCTGCTATGACATCAGGAAGGTGACGGATGAGTTCTCCTTCGTCCGTCATCTTATCGCAAGGAAGATCATCACAGTCGACATGACGAAACCGATAGACTACCGAGGGATCATTGAAGGACTGGAAGGAGATAACGATGGAGGAAATGCATCTGTATGTGGGACTCAAACTCGTCAGCAGCAACGATTGCGGATGGAGGATATTCTCCATCGAGAACTTCCTCTGCCGGCTGATCCAGACTGATATCAGCAACAGGAACATCATCATGAAGTCCGTTCATGATGTCATGGATGATATCAGCAAAGGGGCCTTCAGAATCGCAGAGAATCAGGAAACCCATGTCATCGACCAGGAACGTCTCTCGGAAGCCGAAAAGGAAAGATATCTTCAGAAGCTGTCCTTCATAAGGGAATTCAAGTCATTATACGGTCCTTCTTTCGCGGCATATTGCAACATGGACAACAAGCCGGAATACAACGATCTCTTCAGGAAATACGGCTTTACGCGCGTCCTTGCCGACAGAATCGTGAGACGCTGGCTCCAGAGCGGAATGCAGGATGCCTCACTCGTGGATCCGAGATTCTTTCATCCAGCCGGTAGCAAACAATATTCCTACTCGAAGAAGACAGGAAGAAGACCAGTTGCTACACAGGGAGTGATCATCACGGATGATGTGAGGAAAGCTTTCGATTATGGCGTCCAGCAGTATTGCAGTCAGCGGCTGATCACGAAGCGCGAGGCCTATATGAAGACAATCCGTCATTTCTTCGTCGAGGAGAAGGATGGAGAAGTCAGACTGCTACCCGCGGACAGACGTCCAACGGAACGTCAGTTCCTGAACTATCTGAACAAAATGGTTTCAAAGGAGGAAGAAGCAAAGATCAAGACCTCGAACATCGAGTATAGGAACAACGAGAGGCTTCTTCTCGGCTCTCCGCGAGATGAGGCGATGCGACCGGGTTACATATTGGAGGCGGATGCCCTTGAAATCGACATAAACATAGTATCCACGATTGATACGACGCGGAACGTGAGCAGGCCGATCCTGTATCTGATGATCGACATGTACAGTCATGCGATCGTCGCTTTCCATGTAGGATTCGACAACAACTCGATTCTCGGTCTCTCTAGCCTGATGCTCAACCTCTTCGAAGACCGCCAAGCCATTCTTGATCGGAAAGGAGTCTCATATGACATATCCGCATGGCCATCTCCTTTCATCCCCAACGAGATACGGTGTGACCGCGGCAGCGATTTCGCGAGCGACCAGTTCGAAAGGATGTGTCAGGACCTGAACATCATCAGAACTCTTGAGACAGGCGCGATGGGATCGATGAAGGGACTGATCGAGCAGAGCTTCAGACTGTTCCATCAAGGCATAAAACCCCAGCTCGAGGACAAGGGAATCATCCAGAAGCGATATGACAGCAATCATAAGCTGGAAGCCTGTCTGACCATAGAAGACATGTTCAAGCTCATGGTGGAATTCATAAGGTTCCACAACACCTTCTATACGAAAGGGTTCCGGCTATCAAAGGAAATGATTACGGAAGGCGTCGGGAAACGCCCGATAGACATCTGGAACTATGGTATCAGCCATTTCGGACCGCCAGAACCCGTAACGCCATTCAACCAGCTGAACTGCATGTTCAGCCTGATGCTGGATGCTACCGCTTCGATAACAAGAGAGGGAATCTCATTCCGAAGACTCCTGTATGTCAACAGGGCTGACGAGGACCTGCTTACAAAAATGAAGATGGCAAGGCTGAATGCAAATCGAAGGAACAGCAATGGAGAACGAATCAATTCCATGGACATAAGATTCGATCCCAGATCGATCAACGCCATCTATTACCTAAAGGATGGCCGGCTGCAGGTCATGGAGCTTCTGTCGTCGAAATGTGGGAACCTCCACGATTTGACGTGGGACGAATATGAGGAATACGCCAGGAAGGAGAAGTCCATGGACAAGGAAGGCTATGAACTGAACATCGTGAACAGAATGAAACGCATGGATGCGGTCGCAAGCGTTGCGGCCGGTGCTACCAGGACGACGTATGCCGATCCGGGCAATATCAGAATCTCACGCAAAGCAGAAAAAGCCCTTGAGAACTTCAATGACAGGATAGAGAACAGGCTTCCATCCCTGCTTGACGCAAGCACCCCGGAGGAGATGCCGACTACACCCGAAATCACGATTGCAACTGAAGAGAACACAAGAGCGGAAGAAGTTCGTACCGATGCCAACTGTTCGCTCTTCTCTCCGGAATGCCCTCCGGAGCTTGCTGATTTCTGATGGAAAAGGAGAAGACCATGACATACGAATACAACACAGGAACATCGGACCCGATCTTCAAATACGGCAGGGAAAGCGAGCAGGTCGAACCCGCCATCTATACCCCTGCCATTATCCCGTTGGACAGGGGAAATCCCTTCATAGAGGCACTCCCTTCACCGATGGACAAGGGCGCAATACTCTCCTCCTACTACAAGCCGTTTCCTTTCAAACCCTCAATAGATGGAGACGAGAACGTGCAGCGTTCGGAAATCCAGCTGCTCAGGGATATACGTTTCCCCCTGCCCTTCATCCCCCAGCTTGAGAAGGGCTTTTCGGATGCTCTCTATCTTTCATATAGGGCCCGGAACCGGACACAGGTCGAAGTACCGCATGAGATCACGATCAATGACGAGACTTTGACCCAGGCTGTAAGCTTCAGGAGTGCAGGAGGTGCCGATACTGGCATAGGTGTGTCGCTTCTGGGCATAGGAGGCTGTGGCAAGTCGGCGGCAATCGAGACTATGCTTTCACGGTATCCGCAGATGATACTGCACAGGTGGAAAGGGACAGGAGAGTTCATCCAGATAGTATGGCTCCGTGTTGTCACACCAGTGAATGCGAACCTTTCCGACCTTTTCATCTCCATTGCTATGGCATTGGATGAAGCCCTCGGAAACATGCATCCGATACACGAACGGATGATCAGGAAGCAGAAATCAATAGGCATGAAAGCCGATTATATAGCGAAGGCAATACGACTTTTCGGGATAGGAGCAATCATACTCGACGAGATACAGAATCTCGACTACAGCGCCAACCAGACAAGCTCGTTCTCCAGTCTCATGACAATCATCAACACGACGAAAGTCGCACTTGTCATCGTCGGGACGGATGAGGCATTCAAACTTCTTTTCAGGAAGCAGTACATACTCAGAAGAGCCGGAGAGATAATCAACGCCTCGAACTACTGCCTCAACATGAAACAGTTCGACACCATGATGAGATGCATCATGTCGGTCAGCTGGTTCAGAAAGGCACCGGAAATCACAGAGGACATACTGAAGGCTCTGTATGATGAGACCAGCGGCGTGATAGACAGGATGATTACCGTCTGGTCTGAAATCCAGCTGGATTACGTCACATCAAAAGAGAAGCCGGAGCTCTCTCCTCAATATATCAGGCAGATATCAGCTGAAAAACGCCCGTTCATGTCCGTCGTGACAAAATACGCCCTTGAGGATTCGATGCTCAACGAAACACAAGATCTTCAGACGCTTGCCGAATCCTCCGCGGATCCACCGGCTGCAGGATTCTCCTCAGAGGAACTCCGACACATGGCCCAGTCCGCGATGACACAGCAGGTCATCGCTTCGATAAAGCGGCCTTCCATAGCCTCAACGGTATTTACGAGGGTAAAGAACAACCTGATAGAGAACCAGAAGGAATACAACGACCAGACGATACTCGATGCGCTGAAGCACGTCATGGAACTCAAATCGAACCAGGAGGCCGATGTCATAGAACTGGTACAGAAGACCATCAGATACCTGTCGAAAAAGAAATCGGACAAGCGCCCGAAATCAAGGATAGAGGCATATGATCTCGGGGCCTTCTCCAAAGCCCAGAACATCAGCCAGTGACAGAACCACTTCCATATGATCCCAGGTACCCCCTGGGACTTTTCTTCACGAAAGGAGAAGCAAGGCAGATATAACCAATATCAGATCTGCAGAATCGGCAAATGATAATGAGAAAGTTGTCGCTACGATAATTCAGAATACGGACATGAATTGAAAAATAATAACGAGAAAGTTGTCTTTGCGATTCTCAAAACATGAGCATGAAATCGAAAATAATAACGAGAAAGTTGTATATTTCGCGAATAATAACGAGAGAGTTGTCGATTTCAAGGGCAAAAAAGAACTCTTCTCGTTTCCCGAACCCGTAAAAATAACGGGAAAAGTTGGAGATTAACGAGAAGAGTTGTCGATCTACAAATAGATTCTAGAAATCAGAAATGGAGCCAATGGGACTCGAACCCACCACTTTCAGATTGCGAACCTGACGCTCTACCAGATGAGCTATGGCCCCGATAAATGCTATTCAACACATTTTGCTTTCTGTAGTCAATATGATTGCATTCCACACGCACCGCGCTATAGTGAATTCATGCGCGATGATTATCTTCTGACGGAGCCACCTTTCAAAGCAATTCTGCTGTTTTCTCTACCGATGATGCTCGGTAATTTCTTCCAGCAGTTCTATACGATGGCGGACTCTGTAATCGTCGGACGATTCGTCGGAGAGAACGCCCTTGCAGCCGTAGGTGCTTCATATGCGCTCACTACAGTATTCATCTCGATAGCAATCGGAGGCGGAACGGGAGCATCAGTAATAACAGGTCAGGCTTTCGGGAGAGGAAACGGACAGGAAGTTAAGGAGAGCATAAGCGTTTCTCTTATCTCATTTCTTGTAATATCCATCATACTGGCAATCATAGGATATACATTCTCCCCTTTGATTCTCAGGGCTCTGAATACCCCGCTGAATATCGAGAAGGATGCAGATATTTACCTTAGAATCTACTTTCTAGGCCTCCCCTTTCTTTTCATGTACAACATTCTCTCCTCGATATTCAATGCTCTCGGAAAATCAAGGATTCCACTGTTTTTGTTGATATTCTCCTCACTTCTGAACATCATTCTCGATATAGTCGCTGTCACTGTACTTGGAATGGGAGTGGCAGGAGCCGCTTGGGCGACTCTCATCTCACAGGCGATATCTGCAATGCTGTCATTCTGCATCCTTTTAAGGAAAATGAGGAAAATCGAAGGAAGAATAGAACGGTATTTCTCATTCGGGATCCTTTCAGAAATGTCAGGAATAGCACTTCCTTCAATTCTTCAGCAGTCAGTTATCTCCTTCGGGATGATGCTCGTTCAGAGTGTTGTGAATACATTTGGCTCAGAAGTCCTCGCAGGCTATTCAGCTGCTATCAGGGTCGACAGCCTGTCCACAGTCTCGATAGGTGCAATAGGCAATGCGCTCTGTTCATATACAGCTCAGAACGTAGGAGCTGGTAATGAGAGAAGGATAATCAGGGGCTATCATATGTCATTCATCCTCGTTCTCATATTCTCCGCCATCACATGCGCCATCCTGATTGGATTCAAAAGCGGAATCATCGCTCTTTTCCTCGGAGAAGACGGAACGGAGAGTGCATACCTTACGGGAGAGCACTACATCTCATACCTCGGATGGTTCTATGCAATCCTCGGTGCCGCACTTATCACAGGCGGTCTTCTAAGAGGTGCCGGGGACATGAAGCTCTTCACGATAGCAAGCATAGGCAATCTCACACTGAGAGTTGCAGGCGCTTTTCTCCTTACACCGCATTTCGGTGTCGAGGTCGTGTGGTACATCGTCCCGCTAGGATGGAGCATCTATTTCATTATCTGCTATCTGTCTTACAGAAGCGGAAAATGGAGAAAAGCTCTGGCATCCTGCTGATAAACCTCAGATTTTTCGTATCCAAAATATTGAACTGCTTCATCTAAACTACATAGAATACCCCTGTTTTTAGGAAAAAGGTGATACTATGAGCGGAATAGCAATACTTGCAATTGCAATAGTTGCGCTTGGAGCAGGTTACATCTTCTACGGAAAATGGCTTGCTAAGAAATGGGGCGTCAATAACAGTATCAAGACGCCTGCCATCGAAATAAACGATGGCATCGATTATGTTCCTACAAAGAAGCAGGTGGTATTCGGACATCAGTTCGCATCAATTGCCGGAGCCGGCCCTATTAACGGACCTATCCAGGCTGCTGTATTCGGATGGCTTCCTGTAATGCTCTGGTGCATCATCGGAGGAATCTTCTTCGGCGCTGTCCAGGATTTCTCTTCGATGTTCGCCTCTGTAAGGAACAAGGGAAGATCAATCGGAATCATCATAGAGAACTATGTAGGAAAGACAGGAAAGAGGCTTTTCCTCCTTTTCGTGTATTTCTTCTCAATTCTCGTTGTTGCGGCTTTCTCCGATATCGTCGCAAAGAGCTTCGGTGTATCAGAGGCATTTACAGAGACTGTAAACCATGCAAACTCACAGGTTGCTTGTACATCTACCCTATTCATCGTTGCGGCTGTCGCACTTGGCTTCTGGATCAAGGCAAAGCAGCCAGGAACAGCTCTCAACACAGCAGTTTCAATCATCATGCTGATCATCTGTGTCGCACTCGGCTGTCTATTCCCGTTCTCCCTTTCAGTGAACACTTGGATGTATCTTGTTTTCATCTACATTCTCATCGCATCCGTCGTTCCCGTATGGGCACTTCTTCAGCCGCGTGATTACCTCAACAGCTACCTCCTGATCTTCATGATTGCCGCAGCTGTCGTCGGAATCTTCGTATCAAATCCAAAGATGGAGCTTCCTGCATTCACAGGATTCACGTCATCAATCGGTTCGATGTTCCCGATTCTCTTCGTCACAATAGCATGTGGAGCTGTATCTGGTTTCCATTCGCTTGTTTCATCGGAGACGGCATCAAAGCAGGTTGAGAAGGAAAGCGACATGCTTCCTATAAGCTATGGCGCAATGCTTGTTGAGTCCCTTCTCGGAATCATCGCACTTGTCGCAGTCGGCGCAGTTGCCGTAAACGGCGTAATCCCGGCAGGAACACCTCAGGTAATCTTCTCACAGGCTGTTTCTGGATTCCTTGCAGGAATCGGAATCCCTGCGGATATCTCATTCACACTTATCTCTCTTGCAGTTTCAGCATTCGCTCTCACCTCACTTGATTCCGTTGCAAGAGTAGGAAGACTTTCCTTCCAGGAACTCTTCCTCGATAAGGAAGATGAAGACACATCCAATCTCCCTGAATGGAAGAAGATCCTTACAAACCGCTGGGTTGCAACGATTATCGTGCTTATTCCATCCTTCGCACTTGCAAAGGTCGGCTATCAGGAGATATGGGCACTCTTCGGATCTGCAAACCAGCTGCTTTCCGTGCTTGCGCTTGCAGCCGTAGCTGTATACCTCAAGAAGGCAAACAAGAGCAATAAGATGATGTTCTTCCCGATGTTCTTCATGCTTGCAGTAACAGTAGTGGCTCTTATCCAGCTCATCATCAGTAACATCGTTACATTCGGAAAGAGCGCGACAGTCTCCGCATTCGGACAGTCAATGCAGATTATCCTCGCAGCGCTTCTTGTAGCACTTGCAATCATCGTTGTGATCGCATGCTGCAGAAAGCTTTTCGGCAAGGACGACGAGAAGGCAAAAGCCTGATCGCTTCATTAATTGCAAAACGAGGACCTCATTACGGGGTCCTCGTTCTGTTTCTGAAGATATTGGATTATCAGAAATCCCAGCCGAAGCCGATTGCAGGAAGCGGGATAATAAACTTCGGATTCGAAGCATACTCGTTATTAAGCTTTCCGAAATCCGTGATGAATCCAGTACCAAGACGTATATACATATTCTGAGTGATATTGAAGTCAAAATCGACAGTCACAAAGAAATCAAGATGTACAGGATCTTTCAATCCAAGTGTAGCACCTGCCCCAAGTATAAGATCACAGTTTGAACTTATATCCGTCTGGTAAGCATAACCAACGCTTATATCAATATCATTTGTTCCGACGAGAAGCCCTACAAGCATACCCTGTCCACGACCAAAATCCATATCGAGCTCAGCATCCACTGAAACCTTATAACTTGTATTCTTACCAACCGTAAGCTCTCCGAATGTTCCCTGACCACCTACCGCCAGGCTGATATCAACAGCTGCCAGCGATGATACAGCAGCTACCGCAATCAGAAGAACAGCAGCAAAACGCTTCTTCATATATCCTCCTCCTTACACACTGGAAAGCACTCTCAGTGCATTTTTATAGCTAAGTTTATCTATAACCGATTCCTTCATCCCTCTCCTCTTCAGCTCATCGAAAAGAAGATAGAACCTATCTGGA
>JADIMF010000152.1 GCA_017694915.1 Candidatus Ornithospirochaeta stercoravium | reverse complement strand
ATAATACACCTCTATTTTTACTTTCCCTTTCTCTGAATACCAACAGGCTACCCAGTGATGACTCAGATGACAATGATACTTGTTATTTCCCAAAGAACTATAGTTCGGATAACAAGGCTGGATAGGACCCGATATACGAAGATCTGTTATCAATTTTGAAAGCACTTCTTTTTCTTTGTTGCCGAGTTTTTCAATGCCTTTCAGTGCTTTCTTATTGATTACAACCTCGTATCTATCCATATAAGAAAATAAAGCAAATTTGGGTACTTGTCAAATTTATATCCGTTGTTTTCTTTCCCGTATTGAGTCCCTTATCTTCTGCTGAGTTCTCTTAAGTGTTTCCTGAGAGATTCTGTTAAACCATTTATCTATGCTGTTGTCATCCATATAGAAGGTTGTGAGTGCCCAGGCGACAGCCATGGAGACATAGTATTCATCATTGTCCGCTGCTGTAATCGCTTCAAGAATCTCTTCTGTTTTATCGGAATATGACTTTCTCTGCTTCATCATGAAGATGATTCCGAGTCTTCTTGTCATGGTATTGCTGCTTCTGATGAGATTCATGAAGTAACTGTAAGCTGCATCTTTTTCAGTAGGCTTTGGCTTTATTTCTGATGCAAAGCAATCAACTTCATCCCATGTCTCAAGATACTGGATGTGGTCATCTATCAATTTCAGCTTTTCATTGAACGGGAGTTTCTGCCTTCCGATCCAGAAGCCCCTGAGAAGCACATCCTCATGATATACAACAGGGAAGTCGATGTCTTCGATTTCCTTTGAAAGCTTTCTGAGTATAGGAAGCCGTACTCCCATATATGGCCTATCGATATTCTTCGTAAGCTTCATGGAGAAATCACGATAGGCTGTGTCGATGTATGGTTTATAGAGGGTTTCAGTATCCAAGATCCTCTCCGACAATGATGACTGCAATGCGGTTCTTTACGCTCTGGCGTGAGAATACGACCATATTCGAGCATATTCTGTCATCTGACATGCAGCCAGCGGAGCCAAAGCTGCTGTCACTGCAGAGAGGGGAGATGCAGCTCCCTTTCTTTGCACACGGAGTATCTTTTGCAAGTCTTATCGCATTTGCTGGTGCGGCTTGTGTTTTCACTCTTTCGACAGCGGCATGTAAATCCGGGACAATCTTGTTTATGCCGGCGATGACAATGACTTTCTCCGGTCCGAACAGCAGTGCGGAGACTCTGTTCGATCTCGCATCGACTTCATATAATTCGCCATGCATTGTTATTGCATTTGCTGATACAAGATAGAAAGAGGCATTGTATGCTTCTTTTCTGTCCTCATGATAATCAGTATGGCTTTTAAGATAATCCATCACACCTGTCTCAATGAGTGTCATTGAGCCGCCGGAAGCTGTGTATGAACCTTCGGGAATCATTGTTTTTATAAGTGTCATGAGCTCTTCTTTCGTCTCCACGAAAGCAGCTTCCATGTTGTTGTTCTCAAGGGCTTTCAACGTTTCCTTTATCAATCCTTTTACAGCTTTCTTCTTATTTGCATCCATGTCATCATAATAGCATGGATAAAGATCTTCGTGAGCTATGCAGCAGAAAAGCTTTTCTCTTTGATTTCGATGGTGTTATCACAGATAGTGAGCCATTTGTCTTTGAAGTCCTGAAGCAGATGATAAAAGACAATTTCGGCATTGAGCTTCCTTATAGCGATATAAATATGACAATCGGATGCAGCGACAGAAAAGTCGCGGAGTATATCGCAAATGAGTATCATATAGACTATTCTGTTGAGCTTTCGGAGAAGCTGAAGAAGAATTATCCAGATTATTATTTCGAGTATGAGGACATAAAGCCATTTCCCTATTTAAGGGACCTTCTATCTATTCTTAAGGACAGAGGGAGAAAGGTCGCGATTGTCTCATCAACAGACAGAGCTCATCTCGAAGCTGCATTATCCAGAATGGGGCTTTCAGGATTTATCGATACAATCATATCCGGCAGTGATGTGCAGAATAAGAAGCCATCTCCTGAGCCTTACCTGAAAGGCCTTGAGGCCCTTTCTGTGGATAAACAGGATGCCGTTGTAATCGAGGATTCTCCGACAGGCATACAGTCTGCCGTGAATGCAGGTATCGATTGCATTGGTTTTGAAGGATCCGAGGTTAAGCAGGATACAGAAAAAGCCTCCATCATCATCGCTTCTTACAAGGAGATGATAGAGGCCATTAATTAGAACGAAAGGTCTGT
The DNA here is from genome assembly GCA_017694915.1 of Candidatus Ornithospirochaeta stercoravium. Taxonomy (GTDB): domain Bacteria; phylum Spirochaetota; class Spirochaetia; order Sphaerochaetales; family Sphaerochaetaceae; genus Ornithospirochaeta; species Ornithospirochaeta stercoravium. Next base: position 3,337 of record JADIMF010000152.1, on the reverse strand, counting down.
TATACCTTCCTTCTTTGCCATTGCTCTCTGGAATACTGCTATTCCTACAAGTAGAACAAGGCCAAGGATATCGGAGATGGTACCAGGGAAGACCATGCAGAGTCCTCCAGCCATCAGCACGATTCGCAGTACTGCAGGAATCTTCCTGATGAAGAATCCGTTGAGCGCGGCCGCGATACCGAATATTCCGAGAAGTGCGCTTATGCAGATCTGAACAATCTCAAGTGGTCCTGATACGTTTATGAAAAGCATAGCAGGTGAGAGTGCGAATACATAAGGCACGATGAATGCTGCGATAGCAAGCTTCGTAGCTGTGAGTCCGGTCTTGAGCGGATTCGATTTCGCGATTGCCGCACCTGCATAAGCGGCCAAGGCAACCGGAGGCGTTATATCCGCAACGATACCGAAGTAGAATACGAAGAAGTGAGCTGCCATCTTCGTTACGCCAAGTGACGGATCCATAAGGATCGGAGCACATGTTGCAGCCATGATACAGTAGTTAGCTGTTGTCGGGACACCCATTCCGAGAACGATACAGCAGAGCATCGTGAGAACGAGAGCGATGATTACATGGCCTGCAGAGAGCGCGACGATAGCTCCGAGAAGCTTCGATGCAAGTCCTGTTACCGTGATACATCCTGCGATGATTCCCGCAACACCACAAGCAACAACGACTGTTATGGAGCTTCTTGCTCCGCTTTCGAGAGCTTCCTGTATGCGCTTCGGTGTAAGCCTTTCTTTCTTGTTTATGAGTCCAACAACGATTACTGCAACGATTGCGAGAGCTGCAGAATATGCCATCGTGAATGTGCTTGAACCTACAAGCGAGATAAGCACGATGAGCGGGATAATCAGATAGATTTCTTTTATGAGCTCTTTTGCCTTTGGCAGTTCTTCCTTAGGAATACCCTTCATTCCAAGCTTCTTCGCTTCAAGGTGTACTGCGATGAATATTCCTGTGAAGTAAAGGATGGCAGGAAGAATTGCTCTTACTGCAATCATGGAATATGGTTCACCTGTGAATTCAGCCATGAGGAATGCCGCCGCACCCATGATAGGAGGCATTATCTGACCACCTGTGGATGCCGCAGCTTCGACTGCTGCCGCGAACTCAGGCTTGTATCCCATTCTCTTCATCATAGGAATGGTTACAGATCCTGAACCTACTGTATTTGCAACAGATGAGCCGGAAGCCATACCTTCAAGAGCACTTGCGACAACTGCTACCTTTGCAGGACCGCCGGAGAATCTTCCTACTGCTGCGTTAGCAAAACGTATGAAGAAGTCCGCGACACCCGAACGTTCAAGGAATGCGCCGAATATTATGAATATGACGATGAATTTGACGCAGACCTGTACAGGTGCGCTGAAAATTCCGTTTGTCGTATAGATGAGCGTTCTTACAACCTGAAGGACATCGAGTCCAGTTGAGAATGTGTATATCAGGAGAGCTCCTGCGACACATAGAATAGGAAGACCTACACATCTTCTGCAGAGCTCCGCAAGCGCGAGGATTGCAAGGATACCTGCTATCATATACTTCGGTTCGCGGATGACTCTTGCCGAAAGCCTGATGACTTCCATCGCATTTGCAGCATAGAAGAAGAATGAACCCGCGCCTAGTACGAGGATGACTATATCATACCATGGAATATGGTTAGGTCTTTCAATGCCTTTTCTTACCGGGAATGTAAGGAATCCCAGAAGAACAATCATGCCCATGAATACCGAAAGTCTTATTTCCGGGAGAGTTGTCAGGAATACCGCATCGATAATGCAGTACAGTGAGAATGCCGTCATCAGTACGCTGACGATGATCTTGGGCTTTCCTGTCCATACTCTTACATTTGATTCTCTGTCGTATTTCTTCATCACCGCTTCGACATCGGCAGCGGTGCCGATGTCTACTGCGTCAGGGTGATGGATACCATTATGCTTATCCAATGATACCTCCTGTATTATTTAACCGGGACTGTGTATCCCTGCTCTGCAAAATACTTAGCTGCTCCCGGATGATATGGGATGTTCGTGATGGAAGCTGCAAACTCCAGATTGAGTTCAGCGCCCTTGTTGTGGCTCTGTGCGATTTCCTCTTTGTCATTGAAGATTGTTGATACGATATCGTATGCAGCATCCTCAGAGACATCATCGCGAGCGATAACAACAGCATTAACAGCAACTGTATTGCAATCCTCAGCTGTACCATATACATCCTTTCCGATTACATTTCTGCTGTAATATGGTGAAGCCTCAACGAGTTTCTCGAAATGCTCATCGTCAATGGATACAAGGTATACAGGCCTTGAGCTAGCAAGTGTGGAAACAGCAACTGTAGGAGCACCAGCTACAACGAATGCTGCATCGATCTTTCCGTCCTGAAGGGAATCGACGCTGTCACCGAAGCTCTGGTATGTCGGTGTGATGTCCTTCTCTGTAAGTCCATATGCACCAAGAACATCGATGGCATTGTAGTAAACACCTGAACCGGATGATCCAATTGATACTGTCTTTCCCTTGAGATCGGCAACAGTCTTGATATTAGGATTGAGAGTTACGATCTGAACCTGCTCCATATAGAGAGAGGCAAGTGTGGAGAAGTTGTCGATTGGCATTCCATCGAAAAGGTTTGTTCCATTGTATGCATAGCTCATTACGTCGGACTGAACGAATCCGAGCTGATAGTAATTCATATCCATCATCTCGATGTTGTCCTGGCTTCCGTTCGATGCAACTGCAACAACCTTTGTATCGGTTTCTGTGGAGATTCTCTGTGCGAGAACATTTCCAAAGCCATAGTATGTTCCCTGATCACCACCTGTACCGAATCTGAGTTCGCCCTTTGAAGAAGAAGCTTCGCTGCTTCCTCCTGCGAATATCATAGAGATGGAGATAAAGAGAACCATCATTAGGGTCAATGTCTTCTTCATACTTTCCTCCTTGTTCCGTGCTAAAGAATAATTACTTTACATTTTCCTTTTTTATAGTTGGTACTGTCAAGAAGAAATGAATAAAAACTGCATATTTCCTGCATAAAAACAGAAATTTCGTATAAATAAAAATATTGATTAAAACGCATTTCAAACTATTGACATGTTTTTATATTGTGGCTAAATTATTCAAGATTCGACGTAGGGTAGAGCAGTTGGCAGCTCGTCGGGCTCATAACCCGGAGGTCGCAGGTTCGAGTCCTGCCCCTGCTAAATAGATGTAATCTGGGCCATTGAGCAGCAAAAGCTGACAGTGGAAGTGGGTCTCCCAGACCATCAATGAAAAGTGGCAATCTGCTTGGCTAAGCACTGGCTTAGAAGTAGGTTGCCTTTGTTTTTCTGGTTGTATT
>JADIMF010000022.1 GCA_017694915.1 Candidatus Ornithospirochaeta stercoravium | reverse complement strand
TTTATATACCTTAGAGCACTTTCTCCATAAGAGTGAATTCCGTAACGCTGACACTATCATACTGCAGGGGATGCTTGCCATGATTGATGAATCCAAGCTTCTCATAAAGCAGGATTGATGGCGTATTTCCTTCAATGACATCGAGTCTTACTGCTTTTGCTCCCCGTTTTCCAGCCTCTTCTATCACCGCTTCAGAGAGAAGAGAGGCAATACCCCTATGCTGATAGCCCGGTCTTACGCCTAACGTATGAATCGTGTAAACCTCATCAGGAGCAGCCTCCACAGCCCATGGAGCATATTCATAGCCAGGTGCGCATTTATGATTGAATATGATTCCACCCGCGATATCATCTCCATCGAGAGCTATTATGAGCTCACGATTCCTTATGGCATTACAAAGATATTCACGCTCAGGATAGATACCCTTCGTCCACTTCGGTGACTCAGCCTTTCCTTCCGTGTCATCGATTATCTCATCGTACATCTCTACGGCTTTATCAAGATCAATATCTTCTGCGAATCTGACTATCATATCCGGGAGTTTACCGCATTCAGTGAAAAGCATGAAGATTCAGAGAAAGGAAAAGGGCCGGTTTCCCGGCCCAGAAACGGATACAAGACAGTTTCAGAATGTGAAGCCCAGAACGATATCAGCAGAGCCGACATGCTTCTTAGCTTCAACCATGTAGCGGTAATTCGCTTCAACACCAAGCGAGAATACTCTGCCGAGTGCGAACCTTACACCTGCCATTCCGGAAGCGAACCAATCGGTTTCGAATCCGACACAGCCGACGTGTATTACATTACCACCAAGCAGATCCGATACATTCGGGGCATCCAGAGGATTGCCGATTGCGAATCCAGCACCGCCGCCGATGTAGAGATCCATAACGCCCGCTGTCACATCAAGCATGAGCTTGAGATCTAACGACGTTGTCTCAGCATAATTGAGGACGTTAAAGTAATCAAGATTATTTTCAAGATTCCACACACCATTCTGCTTCGGAACGAAGTTACAGAGGAGATCTGACCTCAATCCGAGGGAGAAATGGTCTCCAGCGGAAATAATATGGGCAAAATCAAATCCGATTCCGATTTCAGCAAGGATCCTGTCGAAATCAAGAGTGGAGGCAACACCGAAACGTGGAAGCAAAGAGAATGCGAATCTGTCAGCCACACTCCTCTTCTCTTCAGCTACTGGCACAGCGCCTTCTTCCGTGACCACAACTACTTCAGGAGCTGACTCTTCAGGCTCCTCCGCTATCAGGACCTCTTCAGCTACAGATTCTTCCTCAATAATCACAGGCTCTGGAGACACGATCTCAGGCTTCTCTTCCTCGACAACAGGAGGAATGTATTCAACAACAGTAGCCTCAGCTGTGCTGACAGCTGTTTCAGACCAGTAAACACCATCATAGGAACGCTGAAGATAAAGCGTATATGCCTTCTCCGGATCAAGACCATCTATAACGATAGAATCCACATCGCCAGAAAGCGTCGTCCAGCCCTCCTCATCCCCTATTTTGTATCTATATGCTGTGACATCAGGATCATCGAGAAGCCACTCCCATTCCACGCTCATGGTGGCAGATGCAAGCGGAAGCATCGCAATAAGAACTGCCACTGCTGTAATCATCTTCCTGAATTTATGCATCCCTGCCTCCTTGTATGCAGTTATATACACATGATTCTACTTCCGCCAGTTCCATTTGAGCAAGCAAAATCGAATCACAGAGTGGCTTTAACCGTACATTTTGCCGAACCAGACCAGTTAACGCCATCATAGGAGCGCTGAAGATAAAGCGTGTATTCCTTTTCAGCGTCCAGGTTCTCTATCGTAACGGAGTCCGTATCACCGGATACCTCTGTCCATCCATCAGGATCCTCACCATCCAGCTGATACCTGTATACGGTCACATCGGGATCATCGAGAAGCCACTCCCATTCAGCTGTCATAGTTCCGGCAGAAAGCGATGACAATATCAGCAGAGCAGAAAACAATACCAGTATCCTACGCATACCATCCTCCTTTTTAAGGGAATTCTAAGTTGCAAAACGGAAGCAGGCAAGGGAAAATGGGGTTGGATGCCATAATTCAGGCAGTTATAATCATTATATGTCCAGATTAGAACGAATTGCCGTATTCTGCGGCTCATCTTTTGGAAGCAATGAAGAATACAAGGAGAATGCTATCAGGCTAGGCAAGGAAATGGCCAAGAGGTCAATCGCTCTGGTTTACGGAGGCGGGGCAAAAGGCCTCATGGGAGTCATCGCAGAGACTGTGCATGAAAACGGCGGTTATGTGATAGGAGTCCTTCCAGAATCCATGGACAGACCTTCCGTACGGCTCAAGAAAGTGGAGGATGAACTAATAATCGTTCCTGACATGCACGAAAGGAAGAAGAGAATGTATGACGCAGCCGATGCATTCATCGCCATGCCAGGCGGCATAGGGACAATCGAGGAGATAAGCGAGATATACACATGGAGGCAGCTGGGCTACCACGATAAGAACATAGGGCTCCTCAATACAGCAGGCTACTGGAATCATTTCATCGGAATGCTTGATGAGGGTACAAAGGAAGGCTTCATAAACGAACGTGTCCGTGCCCTTCTTATAGCAGAAGAGGAGCCGGGGACGCTTATAGACAGACTCCAAGATGAGGAATTCACTGTACCGGAGAAACTCGGGTGAAAGCCAGAAACGTCATTGATTACGCTTACATAATAATCGGATCCGCGATAACCGCACTTGGAATCGTGCTGTTTCTCAATCCTGCGATGCTCGCACCCGGAGGTGTTTCAGGTATCGCAACGATACTCTTCCATACTCTCGATATCGATCTGAGCCTTACCATATTCGTCCTTACGCTTCCTCTTTTCTTCATTGGACTGAAGCTCTTCGGAAAGCAATATGGAGTGAAGACCCTTCTTGGCTCTATTCTCCTTTCCGTATTCACGATGATGTGGACATCCATATTCGGAGAAAACGGCATACTCGATTATTCAAAGGACATCTCAACATGGCTGTCAGCGCTTTATGGAGGTGTCATCACAGGCCTCGGAATGGGACTGGTGATGAAATCGGGGTCAAATACAGGTGGCACCGACATCGTTGCCCAGATAATAGCCCGTTACACCCCGCTTTCATTGGGCACTGCCCTCTTCATTGTCGACGGGATAATAATCGCTGTATCTGCAGTATTCTTCTCCATAGAGAATGCCCTTTATGCAATTGTCGTCGCATACATCACAACAGTCGTCGTAAACAAAATTGTCCTTTCGATGGGAACTAACTATGCAAAAACTGTGTTCATCATCTCCGAAAACACCGATGAAATAGGAAAATTCATCACAGAGGAGCTTGAACGCGGTGCAACAATACTCGATGCGAGGGGTTTTTACACAAAAGAATCACGGCCAATGATCATGACCGTGATACCTAATCAGGATATTTCCCGCCTTACGCGTGCCGTCCATGCTTCAGATCCGAAAGCCTTCCTCATCATCCACGAAGCATTCCATGTTCTTGGAGAAGGCTATACTCCGATAGAGAGAATAGCCTCATCCAGTGACGTCACGCAGCGCTGATCATTTCTCCCAGAGCTTCTCAGGATAATAACCGGTCTCGATCTTGTTCCTGAGCTCGGCCATTACATTTGCCTTGTCCTCCGGGTATGTCATTCCGAACCACTTGTCAGGAGTTGTGAATACTTTCACCGATCCCTGACCGGATGTAACCATCTCGGAAACACCGTTAGGAAGAAGACACTCGACCTTAGCTTCCCTGATATTCTCCTTCTTGAAATTCTCCCAGTACTCCATGAAGCTATCGAAAGCCTTCGGAGTGAAGCCGAAGAAGTTCATTGAAACAGGCTCTTCTCCTGTCAGCGTTACATCGCCATTCGGCATATGGGATACGACACCACCATCAGCTGTATACTCAATCTTAGTATTTTCTTCCATCGAGACAAGCATTCCGTTTTTAATCACGCAGACTGCTCTGGAAACGGAACCTGACGGGCTCATCGTGTTTTTCAGCGTGAAGCCGACCATAGCGTGTGTCTTATCCTTATTTGAAAGAGTGGAAAGATAATCGCCGAGGATCTTATATGCGCTTCTGCCATAATAATCATCAGCATTGATTACAGCAAAAGGAGTCTTAACCGCATCTTTTGCGCAAAGGATAGCCTGGATAGTTCCCCATGGCTTCTTTCTCTCAGCTGAAAGCGCAGCTTCCTCTGCGTTCAGTAAAGCTGTTCTATCCTGGAATACATAATCAGCATCCATATTGCGTGCTATTCTGTCGAAAAGACGCTCACGGAAATCATGCTCGATATCCTTTCTGATTATGAATACAACCTTGCCATAATCTGCATGGAATGCATCATAAACACCGAAATCGAGAAGAGTCTCTCCGTGCATTCCTACTGCATCAATCTGCTTGACTCCACCATAGCGTGAACCGAGTCCAGCAGCCATAACAAGAAGCGTTGGTTTCATTCTCTCATTCCTCCTTCTGGAATCTTCTAATAGTGTACCTCAGATGAATGCAATAATCCATCATGAAATTCGTGGTATACTTTCCCGGAGGAAGCAATATGTATAAAACGGAGATCATCCCCTACTCACCTAAGGCCAAGGATATGGCGAAGCGGATCGAAGAGAAATGCAATGAGATGGAAAAGACTGGATACAGGCTCATATCATCAGCTATCACAGGAGCGGCAAAGGCCATTCTGATCTTCCATAAAGATGAAGACGAAATCAATACAGCAAATGGATAAACAAGCCGAAAGCTAACATAATAAAAACTTACGTAAGGTTTATATTCGTAAAGTATTTTATTATATTAAATGAAATTAACATATATTTTCTATTGATTTTCACTTTAATTTTGCTTAGATTAGCTAACGTGAAATACAGAGATACAATGAAAGCATACGCCTTTCTCCTGCCAGCTATTATCCTGGCAGCTGTATTTTCACTGCTTCCTTTCCTGAAAACATTCATAAGCTCGTTCTTCACGGTATCGCAATCAGGAAAAGTACTGGGTTTCGCAGCTCTGGATAATTACATAACACTATTCTCGGATTCGGCATTCACAGCGAGCGTGAAGAACACCGCAAGATTCACATTGCTCTTCCTTCCGCTCAACACGGTCATCACATTCATGGCGGCAGCGCTGACACGGAAACGTCGTAAGCTTACATGGATTACGGAAGCCATATTCATATCGCCTCTTGCCTTCTCGCTCTCCGCGTTCGCTCTCGTATTCAAGGAGATATTCAGAGGAGAGGTAAGCATCGCAAACAGAATACTCTCGACATCCCTGCTGTGGCTGGACGAGAGAGGAAGCGCCATGGCTGTCCTTGTAATACTCGGACTGTTCCTCGATTTTGCCATCGATTATATTCTTCTCATCTCGTCTTTCCGGTCGATAGACAGAAGCATAATAGAAGCTGCTGAAATCGATGGAGCGGGAGCAGTGAGAATGCTTTTCCAGATAGAGACACCCGCGATAAAGACAATGCTTGCAATAACGATATTCATGGCCCTGAAGGACGCGATACTGATATCAGCACCTGTGATGGTACTCACGGAAGGCGGACCATTCAGATCCACAGAGACCATCATGTACTTCTACTACCTCGAAGCATTCAAGAGCGGGAACAGAGCGTATGAATCAACCATCAGTTCGATGATGGTCCTCTCTTCTGCGCTTCTCATGGGTGCAATTGCGCTCATAAGGAGGAAAGATGCTTAAGATCTTCAGAACAGCTATCATCGTTGCACTGGCAGCCTTCATACTGTTTCCGATGCTCTATACATTCTCACTTTCCTTCTTCCAGGGCCTTGATTTCACAGACAGCTATGCGCACTTCCTGCCTTCATCCTTCTCCTTAAGGAATTATATTCTCGCATCCAGTGACAGGTATTTTCCTCGTTATGCACTCAATTCACTCATAACGGCATTCCTCACAGCATCCATACGCCTTGTCATAACGACATTATCCGCATTCGCATTCACACATCTGGAATTCAGAGGAAGAAAAGCCATCTTCATACTGCTGACAGCAACGCTCTTCATCCCTTCCGACGCAATTCTCTTCGAGAACTACACGACAATAGCAAAAGCGGGGATGCTGGATACTTATCAGGGAATAATACTTCCTTCACTTTTCTCCGCTTCCTCTCTTCTTTTCATGATTGGAGGATTCTCATCCTATGACAGGGATGTATATGACGCGGCGCGCCTCGATGGCGCAGGTGATATCAGATACATGTCATCGATACTGATCCATCTTACAACCGCTGTATCTGCAACGATTTTCATACAGACATTCATCGCGTCATTCGGAAGCTATCTGTGGCCTTTACTGGTCACCAACAGACCGAGGATGAGAACGGTGCAGGTCGGAATAACGATGCTAGGCTTTGCCGTCGACGGGGAGACCGGGGCACAGTTTGCATCGATAATCATGATTACGCTTCCTTTCGTGATACTTCTCCAGATTCTGAGAAGAAGAGTCATGAATGCGATAGATATAAAGGAGGATAATTTCAGATGAGAAGACTGATTCTTATCATTTCATCTTTATTAATAGGAGCAGTGCTCTTTGCAGGCGGTGCTTCAGAGAGCGGAAAGACAACTGTCGAGATATGGCACTCGAACGCGGGAATCGCAGGAAACGCGTTTGAGGAAATCGTTGATGAGTTCAATAACACAATCGGAGAAGAGAAAGGAATAGTGATCGAACCGATATATCAGGGAGCTGCGAATGATGTCCTTACGAAAGTGAAAGCCGCAGCAACAGCAGACCGCTCTTCCCTTCCGGATATAGCACAGCTGGATGCGACAGCATGCCTCGATATGAAGAATGCTGATTATCTCATTCTTCCTCAGGATATCAATCTGGACACATCATACATAATGCCATCAGCCATTGAAGCTCTCATGTCAGACAGAGGACTTCTCGGTATTCCGTTCAATGCCTCTTCCCTTCTCTTCTTCTACAATAAGACACTGTTTGACTCGCTTTCGCTGGATCCTCCTGAAACTCTCGCTGATTTTGCCGAGATAGCACCGCTTCTCGGAGAGAAAGACAGCAATGGGAAAATCACACGTTATGCATTTGCAGGAGTTCCCGCAACATATGAGCTCGGAACATTCATCGGAGCTCAGAACGGTCTCTCATACTTTGTAGATATGCAGAACGGCCATATGGGAACACCTGAGAAGGTTCTTCTGGAAGATGAAGGCACATTCAGGAATTTCCTCGTGCACTGGAAGAATCTCTATGACACAGGATGGGTGAATAACATAACATCTGGAATCTCGACTGAATTCGCAGCAGGGCGCACAGCTACAATGCTCTCATCATCTTCGGATATCGCATCGGTGATAAAGAATGTCGGAGGAAGATTCGAAGTCGGAACTGCATTCGTACCTAAGACAGATGAGAACGCAACAGGTGGCGTGAACATAGGAGGCGGTTCATTCTTCATCTTCACCCCCTCCGATGCGGTGAGAACTGTACTGGAGTACTTCATATCCGAAAACGTGCAACTCAAATGGGCTGAAGAGACAGGCTACATGCCGATAAACACGGATCTCTATGACAACCCTGATTATCTTTCCTTCCTCAGTGAGAATCCTCAGTTCAAGGTGGCAATGGACCAGACAGAGGCGTCAAACCCGAAGG
>JADIMF010000151.1 GCA_017694915.1 Candidatus Ornithospirochaeta stercoravium | reverse complement strand
CATCTTCGGACTGGGATACAGTTCCTGTAACGACACCGATATGGAAAGGTGCATCTGCGAATGCTGCAGTAGAAATTACTGCGAGTACCATAAGGGCTGCTAAGAGTTTCTTCATATATACTCCCTTTTTTTATAAGTTATCTATGAGAGTACTATCTCTTGTTTTCTTTTGCAAGCTTTCTGCATGAATATACACAATTTCGTTTATTGTTGGAAAAACTGAAAAATCTCAACAATGACATCATATGTCGTACTTGGCTTCGTACTTTTTCACCAGGAGGACGGTATGACATATCCGGAACTTATAAAGAAGGCTAAGAATGGTGATAGGAAAGCATTATGCAGTTTGCTCAAGGATTTTGAGCCTATGATAGAGAATGCAGCGCGTAAATATGAGGATGCGCTTTCATTCAGAGGTGAAGCTGATGATCTTCTTCAGATTGGGAGAGAAGGCTTCATCCGCGCAGTTGAGTCCTATGATCAGGAAAAGAGTCCTGCTTTCATTCCATACGCAAGAGAGGGTGTGAAGATAGCAATCAGGGATTACCTCAGCAAGGATACAAGGCTTGTTCGCCTTCCGAAGTCGGCAGTGGAGAAGACGCGGAAACTTTCGGATGCATATGCGTATTTCCGTAAATGCGGCAATTCTGAGCCGACAGCTGAGGAGATAATGCTCAGGACGGGCTTTTCTCCGCTTGTTCTGAGGAATACGGAGAAGGCTGCCACAGCTGAGAATATGATTTCAATTGATTCTGCACATTCCGATGGCAAGCCTTTTTCCATACCGTCATCAACTGGTACGGAAGAAGAGGCTGTTGAGGATATGATGCTTAAGAGTCTTTCTGAAAAGATAGACAACCTGTCCGGAATAGAGCGATTCATCATAAAATCACTTTATGGGGCATTCGGAGCTGAGAAACTGAGAACATCGGAGATTGCAGAAAGGCTGTCGCTTTCAGAGACCTCAATAAGGCGGAAGGCTCTTGTTATAGAGAATAAGCTATGCATGATGTTTTCTTAGCGCTAGACTGCACTTATGATCAGGAAGGCAGAGAAAAATGAGCTTGATGTGATTCTGGCGGTTTATGACAAAGCCAGAGCATTCATGCGCTCAAACGGAAACATGAATCAGTGGATAAATGGTTATCCATCCCGCGATATTCTTGAGAAGGATATTGAGAACGGTAATCTGTTCGTTCTGTATGATGACTCGTCGGTTTATGGTGTTTTCATGTTCAGGAAAGGTCATGACAGGACATATGATATCATCAGGGATGGTTCATGGATGGATGACTCGGAGTATGGTGTAATCCACAGGATTGCTTCCGATGGGACTCATAAAGGTGTCCTTGGGGAGGCCCTCCGCTTTGTTTCCTCCTTCACGGATCATATAAGGATTGATACGCACAGCGACAATATACCTATGCAGAATGCGCTGAGAAAGGAAGGCTTCACAAGATGCGGTATCATCGTATGTGATGATGGAACCGACAGAATCGCATTTGAACGCCTTCAGCATAAGGCTCTCTGATGATATACTCAGAGTGAATTGAAACTTTGTTTCATTCCTGGAGGATTTATGTCTGTTGTTGTTTCGTTTGGTGAAATAATGGGACGTATAAGCAGTGAGGGATACTTCACTCTCCGTCAATCCCTTCCTGGGACTGTGAACTTCTGCTTTGCCGGTGCGGAAGCTAATGTCGCGGCATCTATCGCGCTTCTCGGCGGTAATTCAAGGTTCGTTACAGCGCTCCCTGAGAATGATATCTCGGAGGCTTGCCTTGGAAGCCTGAGAAATGTCGGTGTCGATACTTCATTCATACTTAAGAAGAAATCAGGCCGTCTTGGGCTGTATTTTGTTCAGAACGGAGCAGATCAGAGACCAAGCAAGGTTATATATGATAGGGAAGGCTCAACGCTCTCTTCAACCGATGGTTCTGAATATGACTGGGACAGGATATTTGAAGGGGCATCCACTCTTCATGTATCGGGTATAACACCAGCTGTATCTGAGAAAGCGGCCAAAGCACAGCTTGAGTGCATGAAGAAAGCCAAGGAACACGGGCTGAGGATTTCCTTTGACTGCAATTTCCGTTCAAAGCTCTGGAACTGGGAACCGGGAACGGCAAAGGAGGAGCTTGCGGGACGCGTTATACGGGAGATGATGCCATATGTCGACATCCTCTTTGCCGCACGCATCGATGCCGAGACGCTGCTGGGTGTTCATCCGGATTGCCCGGAGACGTATTCACGTATAGATGAGCAGCCATACGTTGCGGAAGCGATAAAGAGAAGATATCCCGATGTGAAGATGCTTCTTACCACAATGCGTCAGTCGATAAGCGCAACCTATAATAAATGGGGAGCCGCGCTTTATGATCTTTCAGATGGACTGCAGTATGTATCTCCGTGCGTTAATGGCGAGTACATGCCTTATGATATAACTGCGATAGTCGACAGAATCGGTGCCGGTGACAGTTTTGCCGCAGGTATCCTGTATGCGCTGGATGATGAGGAGCTAGGTAAGGATCTTCAGCTTGTCGTAGATTTCGCAACAGCTGCATCCTGCCTTTGCCATACAATCGTTCAGGATATAAACTATGTAACACGCGAAGATGTGATTTCGCTTATGAAAAGCGGCGGACATGGTATCTTGTCACGCTGAGAGGAGGAAAAGATATGGGACTTACATTCTACAGATGCCCTGATTGCGGTGAGATTGTAATGCTTGTGAAGAAAGGTGGATGCACTCCGATGTGCTGTGGCCACGCGATGACGGAGCTTAAGGCAAATACAACCGATGCAGCTCAGGAGAAGCATGTTCCGGTTGTAGTGAAAGGTGAGCATGAGATTGATGTGAAGGTCGGTTCTGTTCCTCATCCGATGACAGCTGAGCATTACATCGAATGGATAGCTGTAGAGTCAAAGCGCGGTATGAAGATCAAATATCTTACACCTGAAGACAAGCCTGAGGAGATATTCTGCAATTCCGGCGATGCTGTTGCTGTATATGCGTACTGCAATCTGCATGGACTCTGGAAAACAGAAATATGATTCATCTATTCATCCTGATGGTTTAGCCATCGGGATGATATGTTAGAAATGTAATTTAATATTATAAACGATATTTATTACATATCTGAATTATATAATTTTGCATTTTAATTTATGAAAAAATACTGTTGTCTTTTATCTATATTCATAGTCATGTTGATAGCTTCCTGCTCATCGCTGCATATCGGAGGATATTCGGAAAGGGATAAGGAGGAGGCTCTTCTTTATCTTGGCAACGACATGATTTCCCTGATAGAGGAAGATGACAGTATTGATCCCTCTGTATTCATTTCCGGCCTTCCGCCAGAATACACAGTGTATTCATCATATTCACCTATATATGACGATACAGCGGGAGAATATGCAGAACGTCTTTCTGAGATTATATCACCGCTTCTTCCTGCTTTGTATCAGCTTGCAGAGACGCATCTTTATGAAGCTGTTTCAGTAGATCGTGATGCATCGATTGCAGAAGCAGAAGGATTGACGGACAAGCTTCAGAATCTGATTGCCCGCGATGCGTACAATCTTCTTCTCGAAGGTATAGAGGCAAGAAGAGATGAGATTGAAAGTGCATTCGTAACATCATATGAAACGTTCTCGTCAATCAAGGCAGCATATGACAATCTTTCCGGTGTCGGATTCGAAACTGATCTGCCCGAGCCCGTATCTTATACAACTGATTCGCTTGGATTCCTTGTTACCGAGTATTTCTTCACTCGTATGGGAGAGGCAGAACGATATTTCAAGAGCCAGCTTCCGGAAGAAGCTGATCCAATATACAGGATATTCTGGGAGGAAACGCTTTGAATCTCTTTGAAGATGCTGCACGATCTCTGAATGATGAACCTCTTGCTGCCAGGATGCGTCCAAGGACACTCGATGAATACATCGGGCAGGAACATATTCTTGGAAAGGGAAGACTTCTGCGCCGTGCGATACAAGCTGATCAGCTCTCTTCTGTCATATTCTATGGTCCTCCTGGAACAGGAAAGACAACACTTGCCAGAGTCATTGCGAATACAACGAAAAGCCATTTCTCGACCCTTAATGCGGTTCTTTCCGGCGTGAAGGAGCTCCGCGGAGAGATAGAGGACGCGAAGAACAGGCGTGAAATGTATCATATGCGCACCATCCTGTTCATTGACGAGGTGCACAGGTGGAATAAAAGCCAGCAGGATGCTCTGCTTCCATGGGTTGAGAATGGTACGTTCATACTCATCGGGGCGACGACTGAGAATCCCTTTTTCGAGGTCAATGCGGCACTTGTATCACGTTCCAGAATATTTCAGCTTAAGAAGCTTACAGATGATAATCTTCATGATATAGCAATGCAGGCTATTCATGATGAAGAAAGAGGATATGGCAGATATCATGTCACTTTCGAAGAAGGTGCGCTTGAGCATCTGGTTTCCGTTGCAAATGGCGATGCCAGATCTCTTCTGAATGCTCTTGAGCTTGCCGTGGAGACAACTCCGGATACCTTTCCTCCTGAAGATGGAAGTGAGATATATATTTCAAAGGAGACAGCTGAGGAATCGATACAGAAGAAAGCTGTTCTCTATGACAAGGAAGGTGATTACCATTTCGATGTTATATCAGCATTTATCAAATCGCTGAGAGGCTCAGACCCGGATGCTGCTCTGTACTGGCTTGCGCGTATGGTTGCAGCAGGTGAGGATCCTCGTTTCATCTTCCGTAGAATGGAGATACTTGCTGCTGAGGATGTCGGTATGGCCGATCCCTATGCAGTAGCTGTCGTCGAAGCTGATGCCTCAGCTTTTGACCGTATAGGACTTCCGGAGGGAAGATTTCATCTTGCTCATTCGGCAATCTATCTTTCAACAGCACCGAAATCCAACAGTGCATTGGGATTTTTTGATGCTCTCTCAGATGTGGAGAAGGAGAAAAGCGAGGAAGTTCCCAATCATCTTCGCGATGCGAGCCGTGACAGCGAAGGTTTCGGCCATGGTGAGGGATATATGTATCCTCATTCCTATAAGGACCACTGGGTTGCTCAGCAGTATCTTCCTACGGGGCTTCAGGGGAAGATCTATTACAAGCCATCAGATATGGGATACGAGAGCGCGATAAAAGACAATGTAATGCTTCGCAGGGAAGCTCAGCTTGAAGCTGTAACCGAGGATCTTTACAAGGAGAACCTTACTTTCTCTCCTGGGGACAAAGCCAGATCAAGATGGGCGGAGAGAGCGCTTTCCGGCAGATCTGAAAGCCTTCTGAGGCTTATGAAGAGGCTTTATTCAGGGCTCGATATTCTTCGCAGTGACAACGTGATGGTCCTCAATGCATCCCATGGTCTTCTTCTCTGGCCGCTTATGAAGAAGAATCCGGAGGGTTTGTCTGTCGCTGTTGTCAGGAACAATGAGCAGAAGGAGATAATCGAGCATTTCTCTTCAGAGCTTGATAAACTGCTCCGACCTGTTGTCATCGTCTCTGAAGCCAGATCGGCTTTTTCTGCTATAGAAGATGGACTTCAATTCGGTGTGATTTCAGGAAGAAATCTGCTTTCAAGGCTTGAGAGCGACAGGAATATACTGGAAGCAATTAAATCTCGGCTTGAGGAAGATGGAAAGATAGCACTTCTTGAATCCATACCTTCTCTCTCATCGAGACTGTCTGACTTCGCATCTGAAGTATATAAGGACAAACTACGGAAGGCGGAGAAGAAGATATATTCATCGGATAATCCTCTCACTGCATGGGGAAAGAAAGAGCTTGAGAATGCTGTTCTTGATATCTTCCCTGAAGCATATTTCGAGTATGAGGAGGATAGGGAGGATCGGTACCTTTCAAAGGATGCTGTAATCGGATTCTACCGCAGCAGTTATGCTGAGTCAGGAATGACAGAGCAGGAATTTATTGCCGAGTTTGCCGACAGGACCGTGAAATGGTCGAATACCGTTGCGATAATAAGGTCAGGTTACAAAGCAGAGAAGAAGGACAATTCATCTTTCTCTGAATGGAAGAGTGTTGTCGATAAGACTAATTAATTCTGCAATGCTTTTCTTAGCCTCTCCTTTTCATTGCTTCCGTTAGTCTGGAAGCGTAGGAGTGTGAGACCATATTTATTGAATATACCATTCTTAAGAATGTCTCTTTTATGTTGCGTCGTATGTTTTTCATGAAAGTGAAATCCATCCACTTCGATAGCAACAACAGGTATTTTTCCGATTTTCCGGTAAATCAGAAAATCTATATGAGTTCCGGTTCTGTAAATATATTCCTTTTCCTCACTGTTCATGATGGATTGGTCTCTGAACAGATATGCAAGAGGGTAATGTGGAATTACCGCAAGATCTTCATGTTCTTCAATTAATAAGTCGGTAATCAGTGCATACATCAAGTTCTCAGAATCATATTCAGAAATTTTACCATGTTCTTTTATATATGAGATTCTTTGCATTTCGTATTGCGAATAAAGAAGATCAAAAACGGAAGATATAGATGAATGCTTGATTGTAAAATTATGATAATTAATATAGTCGATTAATGCCTGTATATTACTGCTGGATTCCTGCTGGTTCGATGAAGCTACAAGAATAAAGTGTTTTTTTGCCCTGGAAACAGCAACATTTATAAGGGCGGAATCATCAGAGAATTCATTGACAATATCATCTGACGTCGAATAGATGATTGTATCGAGTTCTCGTCCCTGAAATTTGTGTACGGTTGAGGAGAAGAGTCCGGTTTCAGATTGAATTAGATCTGCATTTGCATTGTATGGAGTGATTACGCCGACAGATTCACCATTTTGGATTTGAGGAAGAATTTCTGTTTTGATTAATTCTGTCTGACGTAGGTTCATATGATTTCTACTATGGAACCCTTCTTTTGTCAAAAATGCGCTAATTGGTTCTGTTAAAGTATTTGCTGGCTCTGTCATAATAAGCAGCTGATTATCATAGAAGCGTTCATTGCAGAAACCGATAATGTCAGGGTGGCAACGATAATGCTCTCTCAGAAGAACAGAGGGTGCGTTCTTGAAAAGGATTTCAATTGAATCAAGAAAGCTATGTTTAGAGTAATCATATGCTGTATTTATGGCATAGCGTGAGAATATACTGTCAGCCTCTTCTTTGATGTCATCAGGTACAATATTTGAAAGCTGTTTTGAGTCTCCAACAATAACTGCATTTCTTGCACTTAGAAGTGATAATGCTCCGGTAGCAATATCACATTGAGATGCTTCATCGATGATTACATAGTCATAACATGCTCCGGATAGCGCCGTATGAGAGGAGAACGATGTACTCGTTATTATTGGATACTCTTTTAAAAATCCATTTGGATCTTTCCATATATCGTCATCATCGAAAACTATACGCTCAGTTCTATTTCCATATTTTCTAAATAGGTTGTCTTTGAGTATGGAAATTGATAACAATCTGAGTTTGTTTTCCATTTCAGATGTACTGTTGGAATTGAGATATGCTTCTAGTTCAGATATCTCCTTAGTGAGTTCATTCTCCAAAGCTGAATAGAAAAGTTTATCAAGAAGGAAGAAAATGGAGTTCCAGTCGCCTCCTGATTGTTTCCAGGTAATAACTTTATCAATAAAAGCAAGGCGGATTCGAAGAAGTAAAGATAGTTTGCCATGTTTTTCGAAATAAGATTTGCAGGTATATGACAATTTCAATAGGCGAGAAGAGGTGATTGTCATTTCTTGCTGGCTTTGCGGAGTATCAATGTTTGTTGAATCCAGAAAATGCTGTTTTTCCGTTTTTAGATCAGCAAGATCCTCTCTTTTCCTGCATAGGAGCTCTTTCTTTTCATAAAGTTTCTCAAGTTTATCTGTCAGTTCTTTGATTTCATCTAAATGTTTTTTCCTGTTGAAGATACTGAGTTGCCATCCTTCCATATCTGGATAAACGCCCGTCTGATTATTCAGGAACGAATCTTTATTATCTCTTTTTCCAAGCTGAGCAAGAAATAACGATAAGCCGGCTGATTCAAGTTTCTCCCTGACATTGTCAACCGCAGAATTGTTATTTGAAACGATTTCTGCCGTTTTTCCGTTGATGAGCAGGTTTGCGATTATTGTCAGGATTGTCTGTGTCTTTCCGGTTCCTGGTGGTCCTTGGATGATGCTTATACGGTTTTCCATGGCATTTTTGACAGCATGTATCTGGCTTCGGTTACAGCCAAAAGGAAAAATAATCGTATTATGCTCAATCTTATCATCAATAGAAGCGTCCGGAGAAAGATATGCAGCTAAAACGGAGTTCTCATCAATGAAATCTATTTTTTCATAGTATGATGAAAGCAGTTCTTTCCCATCTGAGAACCGGCTTAAGTGTGAAATATCCTTAAGATAGCTTAAGACATTGCGAGCACATTCGCTTCCAAGGCACGAGTGCCTTATGCTTATTTTATCCAATGGAAGAAAATAGCTTTTATTATCTCTTTTGAAATAGATGTATGGAGATGGATAAGTGTAGAATTCATTAATTCTTGGGAAGAGCTTTCCATTGTATACAATTTGACAGGATGTGCCGTCGTGTCTGATTGATTCTTCAAAGTATACATCTTCCTGTCTATATGAATATATATTCGGTGACCCTGCAAATCGAACAGAAAAATGTCGTCCGTCATCTTCAGGTTTTATATCTTTAATTTTCTCTGTCTTTTCCTCGTCCTTCAGAAAAATGAGACCATCTGCTCTGTCCATGCTGAAATTATATCATTTTTACCATGATTTAATATAATGCAAATTTTATGAAAAATTTGAAAAATCTGATATGCATTAAGTAATTGTTTTGTAGATAAAAAGATATATGAAATATAATGAAATATATTTCAAGAAAAATGTAATTTATGTGAAAATTTTTCTGTAAAATTTGACAAACAAGCATCGTTGTCTGATACTATCACTAAGCTTAAGGAGGCTTAGTAATATATGAAAATGAAGAAGGCACTTTGCATTCTCATGGTTCTGCTTATGGCAGGCGCATCTGTTTTCGCAGCAGGTTATAAAATCGGCATTCTTGCCCCGGCTGTAACACACGGCTGGGTAGCTGGAGTTGCATATTGTGCAGAGCAGCGCTGTATTGCACTTGGTGATGAAATTGAATACAGGCTTCTGACTTCCAACAATGCAGAAGAGATGACAACACAGATTGATGACCTGATGCTCTGGGGAGCTGATGCAATCGTTGCATATCCGCAGTGGACAGGAATGGAAGTACCAATCCAGAATGCAATCGATTCCGGAATTCCAGTAGTGAACTTTGATATCGAAATTGCATGTGATGGTATTTACCGTGTTGCTGGTGACAACTATGACATGGGTGTTCAGGGAGCTAATTACATTGTTGATAAGATCGGTACTGAAGGTACTGTCGTTATCCTTGATGTTCCATCTTCAGGTTCTGTCGCAGCTCTCAGAAAGGCTGGATTCCTTGATACAATCGCAGAGATTGCACCTAATATGAATCTTCTTACATATGCAACACAGTTCACAAGAGAAGCTGGTCTTACAGATATGGCTGATATCCTTACTGCTAATCCGCAGATTGATGCCGTATTCTCAATGGATGACGAGACATCAATCGGTGCAATCCAGGCTATAGAGGAAGCAGGTAGAACTGATGTTAAGGTAATCACAGGTGGTGGCGGTGCTCAGGAATATTTCAATATGATGCCTGAATATACTGATCTCTGGGTAGCAAGTGCTCTTTACAGCCCGACAATGGTTGAGGACGCTGTTGATATGGCAGTAGCTCTTGCAAAGGGCGAAACAGTCGATCATGAGGTAATCATTCCTACAACTATCGTTGATCGCGATAATTATCAGGAATTCCTTGATCCTACATCTCCGTATTGATTGAGTTGACATGCTGCGGCATTTTTCTGCCGCAGCTTTCTGTTTGTGGAGGTATTGATGGATCTGAGGATGATAAACATCTCAAAGTCATTTGGAGCTAATCTTGTCCTTGATGGGGTTGATTTCTCCGTTGATGGTGGTGAGATAACAGCTCTTCTGGGAGAGAACGGAGCTGGGAAAAGCACGCTGATGAATATTCTTGGCGGAGTTATTCCCCGTAATGGTGGTGTAATAAAGCTTGATGACAAAGAAGTGGATTTCTATACACCAAGGGAGTCCCTGGATGCTGGTATAGCTTTCATACACCAGGAACTGAATCTTATAAATGATCTGGCAATATATGAGAATCTGTTTATAGGAAGGGAAAAGAAAAGGAAATGCGGTGTTCTGGATAAGGATTCGATGATAAGCCAGACACGAACCGTATTTGAACGTATGGATATAGATCTCGATCCTGAGGCGATGGTAAGGGATCTGGATGCTTCCTACAAGCAGATTGTTGAGATCTCGCGTGCAATGCTGATGAATGCAAAGCTTGTCATAATGGATGAACCTACGACAAGTCTTACAGAACCTGAGATTGAAAGGGTTTTTGCATTGATGCGTACGCTTAAGAAGCAGGGTGTCGCCATAATATTCATTTCACACAAGCTTAAGGAAGTCCTTGAAATCTGCGATAAATATACCGTTCTTAGGGATGGTCATATGGTTTCCTCCGGCTACGTGAAAGATGTGACACATTCTGATCTGGCTAGGATGATGGTCGGTCATGAAGTCCGCACAGGAAAAAGGAAAGAGGAGAAGAAATCTGACGACATCGTAATGGAAGGCCGTAATCTTTCAGATGGCAGGCATTTCTCGGAAATCTCATTCAAGCTTCACCGGGGGGAAGTCCTTGGTTTTACTGGGCTTTTAGGTGATGGTAGAAGCGAGCTTTTCCAGACGCTTTTCGGGGCTGCCGGGCCTTATGAAGGCAGCTTGCTTATAGAGGGGAAGGAAGTAAAGATGAAATCAACGATGCAGGCTGTATCGCTTGGTATCGGATATGTCCCCAGAAACAGAAAGGAAAACGGTATCGTCAAGGATCTTTCCATTCTTGAGAACGGCTCGCTTGTGACGATGAAGCTCAGAAAGAAGCACGGAGCGATAGACTGGAAAAACGTACATGAGGATTTTGACCGCGAGCGGAAGGCGCTTTCAATCAAGATGGAGAGCGAGGACAACCTCATTACATCGTTATCCGGAGGTAATCAGCAGAAGGTGGTGCTGGCAAAGTGGCTGAGCCTCAATCCGAAGGTTCTCATTCTCGATAACCCTACTCAGGGAGTGGATGTCGGAGCGAAAGAGGAAATATACACAATCATTGAGGAACTCGCCGATAAAGGCGTTTCCGTAATAGTTCTATCTTCAGAAGCCCAGGAAATCATGAGGGTGGCTTCCAGATGCTTTGTGCTTTATCACGGAAGGATCATGGGAGAGCTTAAAGGTCCGGAGATGGAAGAAGAGAGGATGATGAGACTTGCTACGGGGGTGGAGGAATAATGGAAAACAAGACTGAAAACAGGAATTTCATATCATGGTTCAGGGAGATGTGGACAGGACATCCTCTGTTTTCTACGCTGATAGCGCTCCTCGTGATGGTTGTGCTGCAGACGCTTGCACTGGGATTCGATCAGGGCTCGTTCGGCGACTGGTTGTCGATGTGGTGCAGGAACTGGCTCAATATACTCAGAAATAATGCGACTATCGGAATAATCTCGCTTGGAATGACGTTCGTTATCATAACGGGAGGTATCGATCTTGCCGTTGGTTCAACGCTCGTCGCAATCGGTGCCGTGATAATGATCTTCATCGACGGTTCCCAGACTGGTCTGCTGTCAGCGGCAGGGATTACGGGTTTTCCGTCATATCTGATTGGAATAGTTGCCGGTCTTGTCATGGGACTTCTTCTGGGAGAGCTTACAGGTTCTCTCATTACATGGGGCCGTATTCCACCGTTTATCGCAACGCTTGGAATGATGAAGATATGCAGATCCGTCACACAGCAGTTCATGCAGACGATAAATCCGTCAGTACCAAGAGCTTTTACACAGATTGCGAATTTCAAGATAGGCGGTCTGATGTTCATGCCAGTCATATACTGGCTGATAATCGCGTTCGTGATGTACTGGGTATCGAAGAATACTGCATTCGGACGATATGTATATGCAGTCGGTTCAAATGAAAGGGCTGCAAAGCTCTCCGGTATCAACGTCCAGCGTGTGAAGCGCGGCGTATATGCTATAATGGGACTTCTTGTCGCTGTCGCTTCCGTACTGCAGGTTTCACGTATCGGATCGATGGATTATGCAAATGCAGGTAGTGGTTATGAAATGGATGCAATCGCTGCTGTAATTGTTGGCGGAACATCGATGTCAGGTGGCCGTGGTTCGATAATAGGAACAGTCCTCGGTGTTCTGATCATCGCAGTAATGAATAACCTTCTTAATCTTCTCGGAGTGCCGCCATTCCTTAGGGAAGCTTTCAAGGGATTCATCGTAATAGGAGCCGTACTGCTTCAGAAGAAGGAGAAGATCTGATGTATAGAATAGGAATAATCGGCTGCGGAAAAATCGCGCAGGTAAGGCATATCCCGGAGTATGAAGCAAATGCGGATGCAGAGCTTGCTGCTTTCTATGACATAAACCACGAAAGAGCTGAGGATATCGCAGCAAAGCATGGTGGTAAAGCTTATTCTGATCTTGATGCGATGCTTTCGTCCGGACTTGATGCAGTCAGTATATGCACAGCAAATACAACACATGCCGATATAGCAATCAAAGCGCTTTCTGCAGGACTTGATGTTCTCTGTGAGAAGCCTATGGCCACAACGCTGGGTGATGTCCTGAGAATGGAAGAGGCGGCTGCGAAGAGTGGCAGAATACTTATGATTGGGCAGAACCAGAGACTTCTCGGTGCACATGTGAAAGCTCATGAGATGATAAAAGCAGGAATCATAGGCAGAGTTGTTTCCTTCCGTACGGTCTTCGGGCATGGCGGCCCAGAGACATGGTCTGTGGATCCTGGCAAGAACACATGGTTCTTCGATAAGAACAGAGCTGCAATGGGAGCGATGGCAGATCTTGGAATACACAAGACAGATCTCATTGATTTTCTTCTTGATGATAAGGTGACAGCTGTTACCGCTTCTGTGAGAACTCTTGATAAAAAAGACGGCAACGGCAATCTCATTTCCGTTGATGATAATGCGTTCTGCATCTATGAGATGGCATCCGGAGCTGTCGGAACGATGAATGCAAGCTGGACGTATTATGGTGACGAGGATAATTCGACAGTCATATACGGAAGCGAGGGAATCATGAGGATATATTCCGATCCAGCGCATTCAATCACAGTCGAGAAGCCAAACGGTGAGAGATACTACTTCGATATCGACCGTATACAGACAAATGATGCACAGACATCATCTGGCGTCATCGATGCCTTCATTGAATCGCTGAAAACAGGAAAGGCCGCAATAAGTGCTTCTTCCGTTGTCCCCGCGATGCGTGCTGTTTTTGCAGCCATTGAGTCATCGGAGAGCGGAAAGAGAATCGAGATTCCGGAAAACAGATAGGAGGAGAGGATAATGAAACTTGGAATAATCAGCTCGATACTTGATGGATGGACCTATGAGGAGATGATCGATGAGATCTCCAGAATCGGATATGAATGCGTGGAAGTGGCATGCTGGCCTCAGGGCAAGGCTGAACGCAAATACGGCGGAGTGAGTCACATTGATGTGAATAATCTCGATGAGGAGAAGAAGGAGCATATTCTCTCTTATGCCGCAGAACATGGTGTCACCATTTCAGC
The DNA here is from genome assembly GCA_017694915.1 of Candidatus Ornithospirochaeta stercoravium. Taxonomy (GTDB): domain Bacteria; phylum Spirochaetota; class Spirochaetia; order Sphaerochaetales; family Sphaerochaetaceae; genus Ornithospirochaeta; species Ornithospirochaeta stercoravium. The sequence continues at coordinate 26,191 of JADIMF010000151.1, read as the reverse complement.
TCTTGCTTATTATCCGAATACGATGGATGGCAATCCAGATAAGAGAAAAGCGAGCATAGAGCATCTCTACAAAGTCATTGATGCTGCTTCTTTCCTTGGAATAGATCTTGTGACCACTTTCATAGGACGTGTTACAGAGCTGCCTGTAGAGGATAATCTTGAGATATTTGCAGAGGTGTGGCCTCCTATCATCAAATACGCAGCTTCCAAAGGTGTGAGAATCGGTATTGAGAACTGCCCGATGCTGTTTGACAGGACTAACTGGCCCGGTGGTCAGAATCTCTTTACATCTCCTGTCCTCTGGAGAAAGATGTTTGAGATAATCCCGGACAGGAATTTCGGAATCAATTTTGATCCTTCTCACTTCGTATGGCAGCAGATGGATTACATAGCTCCGATCTATGAATTCAAAGACAGAATATTCCATGTGCATTTCAAGGATATAAAGCTTTATCCTGAAAAACTTAAGGAATGTGGCGTAATGGCATATCCCCTTGATTACATGGATCCGAAGATTCCAGGATACGGGGACGTGGAATGGAAACGTTTCGTTTCTGCTCTTACAGATATTCGTTATGACGGCTTCGCTTGTGTTGAAGTTGAGGATAGGGCTTTTGAAGGATCGAAGGAGAAAATCATCGATTCTCTTAAGCAGTCTTATAAATACATGAGAGCGCTTGTCATATGATGGAAAGGCCTATCATTGTCAATTCGAACTGCTACCACAAATACGGGGTAGAGGATTCCCTTAAGGCAATCAGGAATCTTGGATTCCATTCTGTTGAGCTGACTGCAACTAAAGGATGGACTGAGCATATATTCCCATCGATGTCGTTCTCCGAGCTTCTGTCGATAAGGAATCTCATATCATCGCTTGGATTATCAGTACCTTCCATCAGCGGCCATTGCTCGCTGATGGATAAGGAAAGGCTTCATGATTTTGAGGAGAATATTGCCCTTGCAGCGTTTTTCGGAGCTTCGATTATCGTCTCCAGTATCGGAGAAGCTCATTTAAAAGGAGGCAAGGAAGAAGGTGATGATGTTCTTATAGGAAATCTTGAATCAATAATCCCGAGTCTTGAGAAATATGATATGGCACTGTCACTTGAAACCCATGGCGAACATGGAACCGCGTCGCGGATAAAGGAAATCACAGATAGGATCGGAAGTCATAGAATAGGTATCTGCTATGATACGGCAAATGCTATTTTCTACGGCAATGTTCAGGGAACTGAAGATCTGGAGAAAGCGGTTGAAAGCGTGAATTATCTTCATATCAAGGACAAGAGCGGAAAACGAGACGAATGGGATTTTCCTGCACTTGGTTGCGGCTATGTTGATTTTCCTTCACTGCTTGGTGTCCTTGATGCCAATGGCAATGCTTCGGCGCTTTCGATTGAAATCGAGTTCACATCGGCAGGTTCTTCATCGATTGACGAGGTCAATGAAGCACTTCGCATCAGCCGCGATTATCTCGAGGGTCTTGGATATAAGATATGAAACGGATTCTTCTTGTAGGCTTCGGTGGAATGGGACATGTTCATTATGTGAACATACAGCGAATGGACAATGCTGAGATTGTCGGAATAACCGGCACAGAGCATGACAGGAAGGCTGCGGAAAAAACAGGTCTTCCATTCTTCCTTTCCATAACCGAAGGAATCCAGAAGCTTTCGCCGGATGCTGTAGATATAACAACGCCGACATTCCTCCACAAGCTGCATGTCATGGAGGCGCTTGAGTGTGGTGTTGATGTAATCTGCGAAAAACCTCTTGCCCTGTCGGCATCGGATGCGGCGGAAATCTACAGAACCGCAGAGGATAAAGGTCTGAGGGTATTTCCTGCGCTTGTTATGAGATATACGAAGGAATTTGCTGTTCTGTCTTCTCTTATACATAATGGGGAATATGGAAAGCTTATCAAGGCAGATTTCCATCGGCTTTCCCCGATGCCGGAGTGGACGGCAGGAAACTGGCTTTTCGATAAGGATAAATCCGGACTGATACCTTTTGATCTCCATATACATGATCTCGATATGATCTATGCGCTTTTCGGAGAGCCTGAGTGTATAGATAGTTATGCTCCTGTGGACATGAAAACTGGATTCCCATGTTATTACTCGATTGAATATGGATATGAGAATCTCTCAGTACATGCGGAAGCAGGGTGGCTAAGGACTTCAATGCCTTTCACTTCCGGCTGGAGGATGATATTCGAGAAGGCTGTTGCGGTTAACGAAGATGGCAGGATATCAATATATCCGGAGAAGAAGGAAATGCAGGATCTCACCCCTCATTACGATATTGTGATATCAACCGGTATCAATGTTCCGCCTACAGGGTGGTATTATGAGGAAATAAAGCATATTATTTCTGAAATGGATGGGAGTGAGAAAGCGAAAATCAGCAGGGATGAAGCTGTGGGGGTACTGAGAATCGCTGAAAGACTCTAAGGAGGGGCAGTGTATTCAAAGGAGTTCACATACGAGGGGATAGCAAAAGAATCAGGGCTTTCAATAGCAACAATATCGAGAGTATTCAATAAATCACCCCATGTGAAGCAGGAAACAAGGGAACGTGTCATCAAAGCTATGAAAGCAATCGGAATGGATCCCCTTGATTATGACCTGCAGCCTGTTGATTCAGACAGGATAATCCTTTTCAATCTTGCTTCTCTGAAGAACCCTTTCTATTCCCTCATAATCTCATCGTCCATATCTGTCGCAGCCAGACATGGCTATACGCTGTTTCTCTATGAGTACGACATAAACAGGAATAATGTGGAATCATTCATTCAGCTACTGAAGCGCACTCATGTTGCTGGTGCGATCATTTCAAACGCTATGGAAGATGTCTGTATAGAGAAGATAGCGGCATCCTTTCCTGTCGTTACCTGCTGTGAAGCTTTTACCGGAACGGATGTTCCTTTCGTTTCCGTAGACAATAAAAAAGCGGCGGAGAATGCCGTGTCTTATCTCATTTCCCTTGGACGCCGCCGTATTGCATTCATAAACGGACCGAAGGAATTCGAGTATGCGAGGAGCCGTACTGAAGGGTATCATAACGCAATGGAGAAGGCCGGCATCGCAATAGATCAGAATCTCATTGCTTCAATGGGGCCCGATATGGATTACGATATGGCGAAGGCTGCTGCAATGCATATGCTTTCACTTCCGGATTCACCAGATGCGTTTTTCTGCATTTCCGACGTTCTGGCCACAGCCGCTATAAAAGCTTCCATCGAGATGGGGAAGCGTGTCCCTGAGGATGTTGCGGTTGTAGGTTTTGATGACATACAGCTTGCATCGATCATGAACCCGTCCATAACCACCGTCAGACAGCCAAGGGCACAGATCGGGTCGCTTGCTACAGAGATGCTTATCAAGCTTATCGAAGGTAAGGACAAACCCAGCTCCATGTACCTCGGAGCTGAGTTCATCGTGAGGGAATCGGCACGTTTTTAGATTGTGCCTTTGATCTTCTTCAGAATCGATTTGTAGAAATCCACACCTTTCGGAAGAGCATCAACTGAGATGTTCTCATTGGAAGCATGTATTGACTTGTACTGCTGCTGGTTGATGTAAAGAGGAGCGAATCGGATTGCATTCTCCGTGACTATCGAGTATTCAGCCGCATCTGTGTTTCCTGTCATCGCATATGGAGTAGGGATGGCATCAGGATAGATTTCCTTCACTGTCTCCTCGACAAGCCTATATGGAGCTTTTCTGAAATCTACGACAGGATAGCCTTCATGTTCCGTTATGACTTCAATCTCGACGCCATGCTTTGCAGCAATCTTCTCCAGTATCCTTCTTGATTCTTCCGGTCCCTGATGATGTATGAACCTGAGGTTTCCTATGACATATGCCTTTTCAGGAAGCACATTCATTCCATCTGAGCCTTTCGCCATTGTAAATGCAAGCGTTGTCCTTATCATAGCGCCGGCTGTATGGTTCACCATAGGAATTGCTTTCTCAAGAAGCGGAGAGAAGAAACCTGCATGTTTCATAACGAATCCGAGAGGCCCCTTGATATGAGGGCCAAGACGCTTGAACATCTCCTTTGTCGTGTCATTCATCTTTGCAGTGAATGGATTCTTCTTCTCAATCTCAGCCATGAATGCGCCAAGACGAGGAAGTGCGGTGTTTTTACCAGGTGCGGATGAATGTCCGCCCTTGTCATGCGCGACAAAGCGGTAATTTCCCGTTCCTTTCTCCAGACATCCTATCATGGCGAATCTTCCCTCTGCACCTTTCATCGGTTCCTCAATGATCATTCCGCCTTCATCCATGAGCATCTGGAGATGTATGCCATTCGCTTTCAGATACTCTGCAGTCGCTTTCGCACCTGTTTTATCTGTCTCCTCGTCCGCGCCGGATGCAATGTACAGATCCACATCGGGCTTGTAACCTTCGTCAATCAGTTCCTCGAAAGCCTGGAATATGCAGAAGAGGGAGCCTTTTGTATCAACAGTGCCTCTTCCCCATACAGCACCCTCTGCTATATCCCCGGAAAATGGAGGGTGTTTCCATTCTCCTGTCGCTTCTACCACATCCTGATGGCTCATCAGAAGCACCGGTTCACCTTTAGGATTCTCGGCTTTCCATTTCAGAAGAAGTGCATCTCCGAATTCCATTCTCTCCATTGTCCTGAAAACCGATGGAAACAATGACTCGAGAACAGAGTGGAAGGCATCGAATTTCTCCTGGTTTCTCACTCCGGAGACCGAGATTGTCTCACACTGTATCATCCTGGAAAGCTTTTCCGCATAGATATTATCTCTTGTCATAATGTCCTCCTTACAGCCAGTTCTTCCTGTACATCAGATAACTGAGAGCTATCGAGAAAGCGCCAATGACTATTATCATCGTGCTTGTCTGAGCTATGAGAGATGGAATGAGGATGCAGAGCACAGACATGAGAAGGAGAGGCAGTACGGAAAGCTTCAGGCTCTTCATGTAATACTGCATGCCAAGCGCTCCGAATAGGGCGGGAAGAACATTATCGAATGCCGGTTTTATAACCGGATTATTCAACAGCGGTGTAAGTGGAATGAGAAGCAGTACTCCGATGAATATGACAACCATGGTCACGAGAGCGCTGGTTGCAACGCTGAGAGTGGAGATTATCTCATTCTCAGGTGTTCCAGCCTCTGCCCCTGCGATTTCCCTTGCATTGAATGCACATGGAATCTTCAGGTTCGTCAGGTTGCCTGTGATGAAAGCAAGGTAGCAAGCACCGGCTCCAAGCAGAGGAACGTAGATCAGGAACTCAGCGGCGCTTGATGGTACATAAATGATGAGTACCTTTATCAATGCCGGCCAGAAATCCTTCCAGTTTATATGTGCTCCTGTTATAAGGGCGATGATGAATGGAACCGCGATGAGAAGTGCAAGGGCAATTGTCATCAGGATACGGCCATCCCTGTGTATGCTGTTATTATATTCCTCGAAATCAAAATCTTCTTTCATATCAGGCTCCTATGAAAAGGGAAAGGATGGCTGCGGAAGCCATTCCGACGAGCATTGAGGCGGCGAGGGAGAAGCTTTCAAGGCCTTTCATTCCGCGTTTCTCAATCAGATACTGGAATAAAAGCATCACAGCGGCGCTGATGATTGCCGTCAGTATCGGTATGAGCTCGCCATATACGGCAAGTCTTCCGACATATGATCCAAGGAACGCCGAACAGAGTCCGATGAACATCGCTGTCATCGCCCAGTCAGCAAATCCTTTCTTTCCATCGCTCCGTTTCGTGATTCTGATCTTTTTCGAGTATGGCTTCAGGAAAAGAATAGAGAACACACAGCCCCATATGATTCCGACTGTCATGACAAGAAGGATCGTGACAAGATCATCCATGTTCAGCACAGCTGAATCGAGAGTCTTTCCCATTGATTCAGCGGCAATGGATGCTACAGTCGCCTCATACTGCAGATTTCCTATTACAGAAAGTCTCAACCATGCTGCAGGAACACCGAGAGAACCGGAAAGGGCGGCCACGCCCAGCAGTATCGAAACGCTCGGCAGAACCGTAAAGGAGGCGGATGAGATTATCGCTTTCCTGAGAACAGCTTTATCCATTCCGATCCTTATGCCTGCCTTATAGCTTCTGACCATGAAGTATACAGATACCAGAGCTATAAAAAGAAGAACCACACCGACTATAAGATATAGCGGCAGCGAGTTTGATATGGCTACATAATCACTCATAATGGAAAGAGAATACTCTCTATTCCCCTTTATGTCATTTGTATGGGAGTCCTACCGATCTGAATGCCATGTCGACGATGAGCTTTGATATCTTCTCCACAGGATACTCGAAATCCATCCGGATCCATTCCCTCACGATTCCGACTACACCGTTGATACAGAAGAGGAAGCTCATTGTCTTTTCGGTCTTGTCGTTTGTATTCATGAATTCATCGTATTTGTCCATCACGGTTTTCACCATCGTCTGTGCAAAAGACTCATCGACAGATGCCGCCATGAGAACGCGGAATGTCGCCCCGTTATCCTTGATGTACTGCATGAATGGAATGAATGAATCGATGAACGGTTTACCGCTGCCATATTCATACACGGGAAGCTTTGAAAGGATATCGGCCTCTATTTCCTCGATAAGGTCACGTGGACAGGAATAATATGCATAGAAAGTGCTTCTGTTGACAGATGCTTTCTGGCATATTGCCTTCACCGTAACATCCTGGAAGGATTCTGTGTCGAGGAGGGAGATAAGTGCCTCCTTAAGATATGCTTTTGTCTTTGCAACCCGTGGACTTGTGCTCATTGTTCAAATGTTATTCCAGCGGTGGTTGTGAAGTCAACGAAATGGAAATCCAACAATGTGTATATTGTGTGATTTCATAGGAATATCTCGTTTTCCTTTCTCCCCCTGAACGCACTCTCAAGTTTTTCAAGAAGCATGGCAAGCTTCTCATCATCATTCTTTCTCGATGAGACAGGACAGACTGCTATACAGCGCATACATGAGATGCACTTTTCCGCATCGACAGAATGCGGATTACCTGCATCTATTGCTCCGACAGGGCATTCCCTGCTGCATCTTCCGCAGTTAATACATCTGTCATCAGGCATTGGAATGAAGGAGGCTGCCCCGTATTCCTTATATGGTCTTTTCCCGGGAACGGAAGGCTTATCACATCTTCCTTCCTTGATTTTCTCCCTGATTCTCCCTGTGGCGTTGATAAGAAACGCTCTATCATCTTCATACGGTCTTCCGGTAGCTACAGCATGGAAAATCGAATGCTCTGCGACTGCGGAAATCGCAGCTATGACTGAAAAGCCGCAGCTTTCAGCTGTATCCAGCATCTCGATAAGAGTATCTTCGTAAGCCCTGTTTCCGTATACAGCGATGATTATGCATTTTGCGCCATTGCCTCTAACTGCGGATTCAAATCTTTCCTTCGCGGTCCGAGGCACTCTTCCTCCGAAGGAGGGGAATGCAATGATGGCGGTGTCTTCCTGAGATAGGGTAACTGGAGTTTCCAGTGGTTTCAGAAGGGAATGAAAGGAATCGACATGAAGTTCTTCCGAAATTATGCTCAGAACCTTGTCCGTGCCACCGGTCGGGCTGAAGGAAAATGCTGTAATCATAAATTGATTGTACACTCATTTCAGTATCATGTGGTATAATGCATATAGACCGTATAAGCCTGCGATAAGGGCAGGTGTATCTACAGAGAGCCATTAACTCCTAGCTACGGTAAGGAGGAGTTATGGCGTCGTATGCAATAAAAGGCGATTTTATCTGGACTGAAGAGCCATCTCGATTCAGAACCATGCGAAATGGTTATCTTGTTGTTGATAATGGAGTTATTGAATCATTAACGGAAGAATGTCCGGAAAATTATGATATCATCGATTATTCAGGGCATCTCATCATCCCTGGATTGTCCGATCTTCATCTTCATGCCCCCCAGTATGCATATATGGGGCTGTATATGGATGAGGAGCTTCTTGCATGGCTTGAGAAGCATACTTTCCCTGAGGAAGCAAAATACGGGAACATCGGTTATGCGGAGAAGGCGTACACTGCATTTGTGAAGGATCTTCTCTCTGGCCCGACAACAAGGCTTTCCGCTTTCGGCACGATACACACCGATTCAACGCTTCTTCTGATGAGACTTCTTGATGAAGCAGGTTTTTACGGATTTGCCGGTAAGGTGAATATGGATAGGAACTCTCCGGATTATCTTTCCGAGGATACTGATGTGTCCATCAGTGAGACAATACGTTTCCTTGACAGCGCAGAGGGGAACATCAAGCCTATAATAACCCCCCGCTTCATACCATCCTGTTCCGACAAGCTTCTCAGAAAACTCGGGATAATCGCGAAAGAGAGGAATCTTCCCGTTCAGTCGCATCTCGATGAGAACCTTTCAGAGGTGGAGTGGGTGAAGGAGCTCTGCCCATGGAGCACCAGCTATTCCGATGCGTATGATCACTTCGGGCTTCTTGGAAATACCCCGACAATCATGGCGCATGTCGTATGGCCGTCTGATGATGAGATAGCCCTGCTTTCTGAAAGAGATGTCTTTGTTGCTCATGCGCCTTCATCGAACACAAATCTCTCATCGGGAATTGCTCCTGTGAGAAAATTCATGAAAAATGGCGTGAAGACAGGTCTTGCAACTGATGTATCCGGAGGCTCCTCGCTATCGCTTTTCAGGGTAATACAGGATGCAATAGGCGTGAGCAAGCTCAGATGGAGGATTAAGGATGATTCTGATTCTCCTCTTACGACAAGCGAGGCATTCTTCCTCGCATCCAAGGGAGGCGGTGCTTTCTTCGGAAAGGTAGGATCATTCGAAGCTGGTTTTGATGCGGATTTCTCCGTTCTTGACGAGTCTCTGATCAACACACCGCTTGATGGCCTTTCAGTAAGCGAACGCCTTGAGATGTATATCTACCGTGCTGCTGATAAGCCTGTGTTTGCGAAATACATAAAGGGAAAGAAGGTTCACTGAAAGAGCTGAATGGAATAATATCCTTCATGGAGGAATAGCATGGATAATGAGAATAGCCGCGTGGCTGTAATCGGAATCATAGTAGAGGATAAGAATCAGGCAGAGAACGTTAACTCGCTTCTTCATCAGTATGCCGGATATATAATCGGCAGGATGGGGCTGCCGTATCAGAAGAGGGAGATGAGCATCATAAGCGTTGTTGTTGATGCTCCTGCTGATATCATCTCAGCACTTTCCGGAAAGCTTGGACGTCTTCCAGGTGTTTCGAGCCAGGCGCTTTATACGAAGGCCTGATGTCCGTATTATCAAAACTGCTGGAGGGAAAGCCTCTTGGGAAAGAGGAGTGGCTTTCCCTTATTACTGATACGAAACACGCAGAGGAAATAAGGGAAGAGGCATGCAGGAAGCGTGATGAGATATATGGCCGTAAGATATTCGCGAGAGGCCTCATCGAATTCACCTCATTCTGCCGCAATGACTGCTATTACTGCGGCATAAGATGCTCAAATAGGAATGCCGGACGTTATCGCCTTTCATCTGGAACAATCTTCGAAACAGTCCAGAAAGGATATGAAGCGGGGTTCCGTACATTTGTTCTTCAGGGGGGTGAGGATCCCTATTTCACCGACGACCGCCTCATTGAAATCGTTTCCGGGATAAAAGCTTCATTTCCCGATTCAGCTGTGACACTCAGCGTGGGGGAGAGAAGCTATGAAAGCTATGAGGCTCTCAGAAAAGCCGGCGCTGACAGATATCTCCTGCGTCATGAGACAGCGGATGAAAGTCATTATATGAAGCTTCATCCTGCTTCCATGTCATTCTCAAACCGTGTGAGATGTCTTCATGATCTCAAAAAGCTCGGTTACCAGACTGGAGCGGGGATGATGATCGGCTCTCCGTATTCTTCCTATGAAACGCTTGTCGAGGATATGGTCTTTCTTTCCGAGCTGAAACCTGAAATGGTAGGAATAGGACCCTTTATCCCGTATAAGGATACTCCTTTCCGTGATAATGAACGTGGAAGCGTGGAACTTACACTTCATATGCTCTCGCTTGTAAGGCTGATGAACCCTCATGTGCTTCTGCCGTCTACTACAGCTTTAGGAACTGCTGATAATCTTGGCCACATAAAGGGTTTCGAGGCGGGAGCGAATGTAATTATGCCTAATCTCACGCCATCTGGGGAGAGAGAGAAATATCTTCTTTATGATGGTAAGAAGATAACAGAAGAGGAAGCAGGCGAAAACATAGAGATGCTCAGAAGGGAACTTCTGGAACACGGATACGAACTATCGCTTGAAAGAGGAGATTATCGCTAGGCAGAAAATGCCTCGTCTGGTATTATAAGCCATCCGACCGGAGGTTTTACCGAAGGAAGGCAGACAATGACTGAAGGGAAAGATTGCTGACCCGATGGAGGAGCTATGTACGATAAGTTTTCAATGGTTGCTGATGACTTCATCAATGACGATGAGATAAAGGCAACGCTGAAGTATGCTGATGAGAACAAGCATAACGCATCCCTGATAAAAGAAATAATCGAAGAAGCAAAGAACAGGAAGGGCCTGGATCACAGAAAGGCTTCCGTTCTCCTTGCGTGCGACATACCTGAACTCAATCAGGAGATCTATGAGCTTGCAGGCGAGATCAAAAAGGATTTCTATGGCGACAGGATTGTCATGTTCGCACCTCTTTATCTTTCAAATTACTGCGTGAATGGCTGTGTGTACTGCCCGTATCATGCGAAGAACAAGCACATTGCAAGAAAGAAGCTTACCCAGGAAGAGATAGTGAAGGAAGTCACGGCGTTGCAGGATATGGGGCATAAAAGGCTTGCGCTCGAAACCGGTGAGGATCCCACGAACTGTCCAATCGAATATGTGCTTGAATCAATTAAGACAATCTACTCCATCAAGCATAAGAATGGTGCCATAAGACGTGTCAATGTGAATATCGCGGCAACGACTGTCGAGAATTACAGGAAGCTTAAGGAAGCCGGAATCGGTACATATATCCTTTTCCAGGAGACATACCATAAGGAGAGCTACCTCAAGCTTCATCCTACAGGGCCTAAACATGATTACAATTACCATACAGAGGCTATGGATAGGGCCATGGAAGGTGGTATTGATGATGTCGGCTGTGGTGTTCTTTTCGGTCTTGAGCTTTATCGTTATGAGTTTGCAGGACTTCTGATGCATGCTGAGCATCTTGAGGCCGTGCATGGTGTCGGGCCTCATACGATTTCCGTTCCTCGTATCAAGCATGCCGATGATATCGATCCGACAGCCTTTGATAACGGAATCGATGATGAGACGTTTCTTAAGATAATCGCGTGCATACGTGTTGCTGTTCCATATACAGGAATGATCATATCCACACGTGAGACGAAGAAAGTGAGGGGCGAGGCTCTGAAATATGGTATTTCGCAGATTTCCGGAGGATCAAGGACAAGCGTCGGTGGATATGTCGAGCCGGAGAACGAGGATGAGAATTCTGCACAGTTCGATGTCAGCGACAACAGAACGCTTGATGAGGTCGTGAAGTGGCTTATGGAACTTGGATATGTTCCGTCGTTCTGCACCGCCTGCTATAGGGAGGGAAGGACCGGAGACCGCTTCATGTCGTTATGCAAGGCCGGACAGATCCATAACTGCTGCCTTCCGAACGCGCTTATGACCCTGAAGGAGTATCTGATTGATTATGCATCCCCGGAGACAAGGAAGATAGGCGAGGCTCTTATAGAGAAACAGCTTCTCAATATTCCGAACGAGAAGACAAGAAGCGTTGCTGAGAAGCATCTTGCGGAGATAGAGGAGGGAAAGCGGGATTTCCGCTTCTGATATGGCGCTCAACGGTACCCCTTCAGGGGAAAGAAAGCATATAGTGCTCATCGGAATGAGAAACGCAGGTAAATCCAGCCTGATGAACAGTATCATCGGGCAGGAACTTGCAGTTGTCTCTCCTGTGAAAGGTACGACAACCGATCCTGTAAGAAAGGCGATGGAACTTCTTCCTGCAGGTCCTGTCCTCTTTATTGATACCCCTGGTATCGATGATGAGGGAGACCTTGGAAGGAAGCGATCTGAGAAAGCGCAGCTGGCTCTTGAGAGAGCAGATGGAGTGCTTATTGCTGTCGACGGAACGGAGCCTTTTCCTGCCATTCTTGATGAAAGTTTGAAGAAGATACGGGAGAGAAGTGTTCCTGTCATCGCCGCAATCACAAAAAGCGATGTGGCTGGGAATGCAGAGAAAATTGAGAACGAGCTCATAAAGCGTGGCTTTGATTCCTCTTCGATTCTCTCCGTCAGCTCCGTGACAGGAGCGGGGATAGAAGCTCTCAAGAGCATGCTTGGCAAGGTTTTATCTGAAAGCAATGTGGAAAGAACAATACTCGGAGATCTTCTTTCTCCTGGCGATATCGTCATTCTTGTTATTCCCATCGACAAGGCAGCGCCAAAGGGCCGCCTGATACTTCCTCAGCAGCAGACGATAAGAAGTATCCTTGATAGCAGCGCTGTGGCTGTAGCAGTAAAAGAATCTGAGCTTGAGATGACTCTTGAGAATCTAAAAGGAAGAGTCAGAATGGTTGTGACAGATAGCCAGATATTCGGAAAGGTTTCTGAAATCGTTCCTGATGAGATACCACTGACATCGTTTTCGATTCTCATGGCAAGATACAAGGGAAACCTTGATAGCGCCGTTAAAGGTGCTGCAGCACTGTCTTCTCTCAGAGGTGGTGAGAGAATACTTATATCTGAAGGGTGCACGCATCACAGACAGTGCGGTGATATAGGGACAGAGAAGCTTCCTATGTGGATCAGGCGTTATACGGGAAAGGATTTTATGTTCGAGCACACGATGGGAACCGGTTTTCCAGAAGATCTATCTCCGTATTCGCTTGTCATACACTGCGGTGGATGCATGCTTACTGAGCGAGAGATGGAAGTGCGGTATGGAAAGGCAGAAGAAGCGGAAATCCCGATCACGAACTATGGTACGATCATAGCATACATGAACGGGATACTTGAGCGTTCTCTTTCCCTGTTTCCTTCTGTTCTTTCCTATCTGCAGCGGTAGAGCATTATCGATGAGCTTCCCGCTGTGTAGCGTTTCACCTCATACAGCTCTGGAAATGCTTTGATCATATCGGAAAGCTTAGAGAATCCATAGGACTTGGTGTTGAATTCTGGCTTTACTCTTTTTATGTAGTTACCAGCTGCTGTAAGAGGAGCAAAGCCGTCATCATCCTGGAATTTGTCATAAGCGATGTGGAAGAGATTGTGTATCTCCGAGATATCAGGATCGAGATAGCCGACACGGAGCGTAAGAGGTTCGCCTTTCTCCTCGCGTCTGGGCTTCTGTTCCTTTTTCTTTCCGTTCTTCTCCTTCTTCTCTTCTTCCTTTGCCGTATCAAGATATTCAAGATAGATGAAATCATCGCAGGCACTGCAGAAAGCCTCCGGAGTCTTCTTCTCTCCGACACCTATGACATAGATTCCCGATTCCTTGAGCCTTACTGCGAGCGGGGTGAAATCGCTGTCCGAGGATACGATTACAAAGGCATCGTACATACCTGTGTTTAGCAGATCCATCGCATCTATGACTATCGCTATGTCCGAGGTGTTCTTTCCAGCTACATAGTCAAACTGCTGTTCGGCTTTTATCGCGAGTCTTTTTATCTCATCTTCCCATTTTGCAAGAACTCTTTTCTTCCAGTTGCCATATGCTTTCTTGACGACGATGCGTCCGTATGCTGAAACTTCGTGAAGCATGGCCTCAAGCTTCGACAGCTGCGTGTTGTCAGCATCGATAAGAACAACCATCTTCTGGAAATCTGTTGATTCAACGTTCATAGAATGAATATAGCACTAATTGAAGAGGCAAAGAAGAAGGGCCTTTCGGCCCCTCTCTCAGAACTCGTCGTTCTCCATTCGCAGAGTCATTGAAGTTTCATCTGCAAGTTCCGATGGTCCGAAGTACTGTATTGCACCTGGATATGTATAGCACGACTCTCGTGCCCATTTCTCCCTGTGTGCCTCAAAGTACTTGAATGGTTTTCCTTCGAGGTCAACGAGCGCCTTCTTGATTACAGGCTTGTCCTCGCCACCTCTTCTCTCCATATCCATCATCTTCGTGATAGGCATTCCACCAGCCTTCCAGTCTTCGACTCCCTTTGCAAGGTTCCTTACCGTCGAGAGATAGCCTGTATAGCCATAGCTGATAAGAAGGAATGCGGTATAGCCGAGAGAATAGCAGTAGTCTGCATCGAAGTTCGATGGGAATGCGGCTCTTCCTTCATATCCGAAGAAATGGTGGAGAGGTGAGAATTTACCGTTGTAGTTTCCCTGCTGCTTCCTCTGCTGGAGCCTGTTACGCACGATATTCGAAAGGAGCTTTTCAGTTTCTATTCTTGATACCTGTACGTTTCCGTGCGGATCGCGGTCCATGAGAAGCTGTTCCTGGATGTCCATCGGAAGAAGATTGAATACCTTCATCGACTCAACAGAGAGCGCTGCGGTAAGGAAGCCGAGCTTCTCATCCCATGTAGGAAGCTTCGTGAATCTCTCACCATGCTTTGCAAGCGTCTCGTTGATTTCCTCGATGAGCTTCTTCACCTCAGGTACGAACTCTATGAGGCCTTCAGGAACTACAACGATGCCATAGTTGTATCCAAGAGATGCTCTTGAACAGACGCTGTCCGCGATATAATCAGCAATCGCATTAAGTCCCATTGCCTTCTTTTCCACTTCCTCGGAAATGAGGCAGATGTTCGGGCGCGTGCGGAGTGCGCATTCAAGCGCAATATGAGAAGCAGAGCGTCCCATGAGCTTGATGAAGTGCCAGTACTTCTTCGCGCTGCCTGCATCGCGCTCAATATTTCCGATCAGCTCTGAGTATGTCTTGGTTGCAGTATCAAAACCAAATGATGTCTCTATATCATCGTTCTTCAGGTCGCCATCGATGGTCTTAGGACATCCTATTACCTGTACACCTGTATTATGTGCTTTGAAATACTCCGCGAGGACTGCGGCGTTTGTATTCGAGTCATCTCCTCCGATGATGACAAGCGCTGTCATCTCATGCTTAGCCGCAACTGCCGCAGCAACTTCGAACTGTTCCTCCGTCTCAAGCTTTGTGCGTCCGGAGCCTATCATATCGAATCCACCGGTATTGCGGTATTTATCGATTGTTTCCTTTGTGAGCGTTATGTAATTATCCTCGAGTATTCCAGAAGGACCACCCTTGAAGCCAAGAAGGATATTCTCTTCGTTAGCGCTTTTGAGGGCATCATAAAGACCTGCTATGACATTGTGTCCGCCAGGAGCCTGTCCTCCGGAAAGAATGACACCTACTATGTGTTTCTTCTTCTCAGCTGTATTCGCGCCTTCCTTGAAATAAACTTCCTTCATTCCATAGGTATTCGGGAATAAGGCCTGTATCTTCTCCTTATCAGAGGCAGCCTCTGTCGCTGCTCCTTCCTCCACTGCAATGCCATCAAAACCAGCTCTGAGCATCTTCGGAAGCTTTGGGGTATATCCGTATCTCGCTTGCTGAAGCGGTGATATAGTCATCAGTTAGATCCTCCTTTCCCAACTATTCTAGAACACTGCGGGATATAATTCCATATTGATTAGCTATCTGATACACTGAAAATGATGAAACTCTATATAGATTCCGATTCACTTCCGCTTCGTCACCGCTCAATCATACTCAGAAGAATCATTAAAAGAGGTTATGAAGCCTGGTTCGCCGCAGATAGGTCTCTTCCTGATGTGCTTCTCGCAATCGATGAGGATAAAGCGAAAAGACGCGAACCATACAGAGGCATTCTTGATAAAGAAGAAATCAGGAAAATCGGATCTGGTATCCATATGATCGTGGTGGAGAAGGGTGAGAACAGCGCAGATGATGAGCTTGTCTCAATTGCCACACCCCCCGCTCTTGCGATATCCCATGACATACCTCTGCTTTCCCGCCTTATCGAGAAGGGAATCACCGTGATGGATGACAGGGGTAATGAATACGATGAGAGCAATATAGGGAAAAGGCTTTCAGAGAGAGGTGTGAACTCATATTTCCGTGAAATGGGTGTCTTTTCCGAGAAGCAGAAATCATTCGATGAAAGAACGATAAGAGCTTTTTCTGAGACTTTTGACAAGCTTTGTTCAAAACTTGAGAGTATAGATAATAGTCCGATAACGGAAGTTAAAAAAGAAAACTGACATTATCTGCGGGATATTGCGTATAATTATATATGAGAAGAATTATCGCAAGAGACGACCACCCGCTTCTCTCTGCAATAGGCAGGGATTTTGAAATCATGATGCTTCCGCACCCCGTAATAATAGGGCATGCGGATTTCCTTATCCTCATACAGCCTTCAATAGGGGAGATACTGAATGAGGCTGAAATGCTCGAAGGAATGAATACTCACATAATCGTATTTACAGAGCCATACAGGGAAATGCTTCTGAAGGCTTTGTTCTCTTCCGTTTCTGTAATAAACCCGGAAGATCGGGATGCAGGGGAGAAGCTTTCTGATATTCTCAAAAATGAAATACATGGACAGAAGGAAATCCGCTTCACGGAAAACGAGAAGCGGACTCTTGCTGAAATGCCTTTCGGTCTATGCAATAAGGAACTTTCGAAGAGGCTTGGAATGACTGAGCGGCAGATAAGGCGGATCAAGGAGCATATCATGGCCAAGACCGGCCTTGTCTCCTCTGAGCAGCTCCTTGTCTATTCGCTTCTGCGCTGTGAACTCAGTACTCGCAGCTCTTTGAATATCTAGGATACGGAATGACATCGCGGATGTTCTGCACGCCTGTCACATACTGTACAGCACGCTCGAATCCGAGACCGAATCCAGCATGTGGTACGGTTCCGTACTTCCTGAGATCAAGATACCACCAGTAATCATCAGGATTGAGTCCGAGATCGTTCATTCTCTTTGTGAGTACGTCATATCTGTACTCTCTTTCAGATCCTCCGATGATCTCTCCAAGTCTTGGTGCAAGCACATCCATTGCCCTTACAGTCTCACCGTCATCATTCATCTTCATATAGAAGGCCTTGATATCCTTCGGATAGTCTGTGACGATGACAGGGCACTTTGCAACCTGCTCGGTAAGGAAGCGCTCATGCTCGCTCTGGATCTCCACACCCCACTTAACAGGGAACTCGAATCTGTCATTCTCCGGCTCGAGCACCTTAATTGCCTCTGTATATGTCATATGGGCAAATGGTGATTCTATGACATGCTTGAGAGTATCGACGACGCCTGGGAGCACGAACGATGAGAAGAACTCCATATCCTCCGGATTCTTCTCAAGCACTGCAGAGAAGACATACTTCAGGAATTTCTCAGCCCATTCCATATCGCCCTCAAGTGTGCAGAATGCCATCTCCGGTTCTATCATCCAGAACTCCGCTAGATGACGTGCGGTGTTCGAATTCTCAGCGCGGAATGTCGGTCCGAATGTATAGATGTTCTTCAGTGCGGTTGCGTATGTCTCTCCCTCAAGCTGACCTGATACGGTGAGGTTTGCCATCTTACCGAAGAAGTCCTTTGAGTAATCGACTTTACCATCCTCGGTCCTTGGAAGGTTCTCAAGGTCAAGCGTTGTCACCTGGAACTGAGCACCAGCGCCTTCGCAGTCGGATGCTGAGATAAGGGGAGTGTTAACATAGACAAAGCCGTTTTCCTGGAAGAAGGAATGAACAGCATAAGCCATAGTGTTCCTCACTCTTGTTACAGCACCGAAGAGGTTTGTCCTCGGTCTGAGATAAGCCTTCTCCCTGAGGAATTCCACAGTGTGTCTCTTCTTCTGCAGAGGGTAATCGGAAGGACATTCTCCCACGACCTCGAGCTTCTCTATCTGCATTTCCGTCTTCTGTGCTCCGCCCTGAGATGCCACAATCTTGCCCTCGGCGACAACCGATGCGCCTGTAGCGATTCTGTCGAGTACGGAATTATCTATTGTATTCTTATCAATAACGCCCTGAAGGCCCTTGAGGCATGATCCATCATTGATTTCAATGAAGCAGACGTTCTTGCTTTCTCTCTTTGTTCTTACCCATCCTTCTGCTTTGACGATGCTGTCGGATGGCTCCATCTGGAGTATTGCCTTTATTCTGTCCTGCATATCTTCTCCTTCGGTCTCACTGATTATTGCAGAATTATGGTGATTCTAACAAGATACCGTAATAGTTAATCCTAGCTATATGGCAAAAATGATTAATATTGCCGATTGCCTAAGTGTTGAAGTGCGTGCTTCTGGCAATTATCATCAGAATATATGCTTCAGGTAATAGGCACAGCGAAATCGAAGGACACCCAGAAAGCAGTTAGGTATTTAAAGGAAAGGAACATTCCTTTCCAGTTCGTCGATCTGACGAGATACTCTCTTTCTCCGAAGGAGTGGAAAAGCATTCTGTCCTCGGTTTCCGATACAGATGATATAATCGACAAGGAAAGCCAGTATTATAAGAAAAACGGATATGCATGGCGGGACTATGATCCAGAAGAGGAGGTCATCCTCCATCCGGAGCTCCTAGTCCTTCCTGTCCTGAGAAAGGACGGAAAGGCAGTCGTCGGATGGGATAATGATAATCCGGAGGTGTTTCTGTAATGCATTATGTAGTGGTTACAACAGGCAGCTGCGGCAATTGCTATATTTTTTATACGGGCAGGGATACGCTCATTATCGATGACGGAGTGACATTCACGAAACTGTCGGAGACGATGAGAAACCATGAGATACCGCTTGATACGATCAGGGCATTATTCATAACGCACCTGCACCCTGATCACTCAAAGGGAGTAGGGGTTCTGCAGCGCCGTCTCGGAGTACCTGCATATATCTCCGATGTGTCAATGGAGAAGAATGAGAGTCTTATCATCAAGCAGAAGATAGAGAGAAGCCTTCTCCATACATTTGCGTTCGGCGATCGTATCAGCATCCCGGGCTTTGACATACTTCCGTTCGCGACTTCCCATGATTCCGACGGATCTGCAGGTTTCGCTTTCACATCCGATGGTGTCGGCTATTTCCTCATGACTGATACGGGAATCATTCCCGATGAGGCATGGGATCTTTCGAGAAGTGCTGACGTGAAGTTCATAGAATCGAATTATGATGAGGAGATGCTTGAGAAAGGAAGCTATCCTCAGTTTCTGAAGAATAGGATCTCAGGTCGATGGGGTCATCTTGAAAACAAGACAGCCGTCGACTTTGCAGGAAAGACATCAAAACAGGGCGACAGCATCTCATTCGTGCATCTGAGCGCGAATAACAACACTCCTGAACTTGTCAGGAAAGTTGTGAATGAAGTCATTCCTTCGGGAATATTCTGTAAGGTATGCTGCCGCGGCGAGTTATTCGAGGGGTTTAGAGATGGCAAATAGTAAAAAGGAGAAGAAAAAGGTAATTACGGAGAAGATGTGCCGCCGTGTCAGACGTTCTGACGGACTGAAGATGAAGACAGTCATGGGCTATACCTTCCCCGATTTCATGGAAGCGATTGCTTCCCGCTATGGAAAGCGTACATGTTATCGTGTGTTCCGGACAGGCGAGGAGAATGATATAACATATAGCCAGCTTATCTGGAATGCGGAAGCCGCCGCATCGTACTGGCTCTCAATCGGTATCGAGAAGGGTGACAGAATCGCGGTTATAGGAGAAAGCTCTCCTGAATGGATGACGCTTTATCTTTCGATTGTATCGATAGGAGCTGTTGCTGTTCCTGTCCTTCCTGATTTCTCTTCTCGCGATATGCTTTCAATTATCTCGGAAAGCGGTGCCAAAGCTGTATGTATCAATACAAAGCAGTTCCCGAAGATAGAGGAAGTCAAGGACGATCTCATCATCGTCAGAATGGATGATATGGTCCATGTTCCTTCTTTCGAGGGAGAGCATTCCTTCAAGGAGGCTCCTGGTTATTCACTCAGACAGCAGAAGATAAGAAAGGCGGAAATAGACGCAAGAAAGCCTGCTGAGGATGATACAGCATCGATTATTTTCACATCTGGCACGACTGGAGCTTCGAAAGGTGTTGTGCTGTCACACAAGAACATCCTTCGCTGTGCGGATCTCGCTACGGATATCTATGTGCACTTAAAGCCAGGTTATAAGGTTCTTTCGATACTGCCGATGGCACATGTCTATGAATTCACGATCGGTCATGTCCTTCCGCTCATGTGCGGACTCGATATCACATTCCTGGGAAAGCAGCCAGCTGTTTCGATCCTTCTTCCTGCGCTTTCAGAGGTAAGGCCGCATGTAATGCTCTCCGTGCCTCTTCTTATGGAGAAGGTCTACAAGGCAGCTGTTGCCCCTGTTCTCAATGGAGATGGCAAGATCGCGAAGCTTGCGAAGAATCCGATTCTCCGCCCGATTGTCTACAGAACAATAGGAAACAAGCTCAATAACACATTCGGGCATCGCCTCAAGTTCTTTGGAATAGGAGGCGCTCCACTCGATAAGGAAGTCGAGAAATTCCTCTATGATGCTCATTTCCCGTATGCAATCGGCTACGGTCTGACTGAGACAGCGCCTCTTGTGGCAGCTTGCGGAAGCTTCAGAAAGCAGCAGAAGCCTGGATTCATAGGAAAGATCGTCGAGGATGATGATGTCATTCTCCTCGATAAGAACAGCGAGGGTGTCGGAGAGATTGCAGTCAAAGGTCCGAATGTGATGAAAGGCTATTACAACAGGCCCGATCTCAATGCTGAGGCTTTCACGCCAGATGGTTATTTCAAGACCGGTGACCTTGGTTTCATAGATAAGAAAAACAGGCTCGCAATCCGAGGAAGGGTCAAGACAATGATTCTCGGACCGGGTGGAGAGAATATCTATCCCGAGACAATAGAGACGCTTATAAACAACCAGGACTTCGTTGAGGAATCGCTCGTTGTTCCTGAGGATGGAGGTCTTCTTGCTCTTATAAAGATCGATGTTAATCTCATGGCTGAGAAGATGAAGATTTCCATTCAGGAAGCTCAGAAGGAAGCTGAGAAATACATCACCAGAATCAGGAAGGATGTCAATTCACAGCTCTCTGCATTCTCGAAGATTTCCGATGTCCAGTTGCAGGAAAAGCCTTTTGAGCGTACTCCTACGCAGAAGATCAAGCGCTTCTTGTATCCGAAAAAGAAGAATGGAGAGGGTGAAAGCTCTGACACGGAAGGCAAAAAGGATTAATATCTCTGCATGGAACGCACACAGGATCTAAGAATCAGATGCATAGAGATGCTGAAAACACCCGCTGAAATGGAGAAGGAACTTCCCATTTCCCAGGAGCTTGCTTCACGCATCTCAGGATACAGAGAATCCGTTTCGGATATAATCCACGGAAAAGATGAAAGACTGCTGGCTATAATCGGGCCGTGTTCGATACATGACCCGAAGGCTGGAATAGAGTATGCGGAGAAGCTTAAGAAGCTTGCAGATGAGGTTTCTGATACATTCTTCGTGGTTATGAGGACATACTTCGAGAAGCCGCGTACCGCACTTGGCTGGAAAGGGCTCATAACCGATCCCGATATGGATGAATCCTGCGATATCCAGAAAGGCCTCATGATAGCACGTCGCCTTCTGATGGATATAAACGAGATGGGGCTTCCTGTAGGTTGTGAGGTCCTCGATCCCATTGTTCCCCAGTACATCGATGAGCTTATGAGCTGGTCGAGTATCGGAGCGCGCACAACGGAAAGCCAGACTCACCGCTCTCTTGCATCGGGTTTGTCTGTTCCTGTCGGTTTCAAGAACAGCACATCAGGTGATCTTACAGCTGCTATTAATGCCGCAAAGAGCGCGTCCCGTCCGGCATCGTTTATCGGTGTCCAGAGGGACGGAAGGCTTGGAGTGTTCCGCTCAATGGGCAATGCTGCTCCACATCTCATTCTCCGCGGAGGCGATCAGGGGCCGAATTACTATGAAGATGATGTTGAGGATGCGGCTAAGATGATGAAGGAGGCAGGGCTTGAGCCTGCTATCATCATCGACTGCTCCCATCAGAACAGCCGCAAGGACTGGTCACGTCAGAAGCGCGTTCTCCGTGCTGTTGTAGATCAGGTGAGATGGGGTGAGACTGAGATAAAGGGATTCATGCTTGAGTCCAATCTTCATGAAGGAAGCCAGAAGATTCCATCCGACCTGTCCCTGCTGAAATATGGTGTTTCTGTCACCGATGGCTGTATAGGATGGGATGAGACTGAAAGAATAGTGAAGAATGCCGCCGAGCTTATAAAAGAAGCGAAGGAAAAGGGCGGTAAGCTGGAGATGCTTTGATGGAAGTTGTTGTTTTTCTTGCAGAAGGCTTTGAGGAGACCGAGGCACTCTGTCCGGTCGATGTGCTCAGAAGAGCCGGAATCGATGTGATTACAGCCGGAGTAGGCGGAAGGGAGATAAAATCATCTCATGGTGTCACAGTAGTGGCCGATGTCGATATCGAGGATCTTGAATCAAGAGCCTACGATGCTGTGTTCTGTCCAGGTGGCATGCCAGGGAGCGTGAACCTCGCTCAGTCATGGAAGGTCAATGAGATAGTCGTCAAGACTGCTCAGACAGGTATCGTTGCAGCGATATGCGCAGCTCCTGCTGTTGTCCTTGCTCCGCTTGGACTTCTTAATGGAAAGAAAGCGACCTGTTTCCCCGGCTGTTCTTCCTATGCTCCTGATATCCCATTCACCAATGACGGACTCGATGTGGATGGCAACATAGTGACAGGAAAGAGCGCAGGTTGGGCATTCGATCTCGGCCTGAAGCTTGTGGAGATGCTTATTTCAGCGGAAAAATCAGAGGAAGTAAGGAAAGCAATTTACTATAAGTGCTAAACAAAATCCCCGATTTGTTTCATACTCACGCCATATTAGGAGAAGAACAATGTATTTTCCAGAAGGATATAAACCCCTTCTTTCTCAGCATGAGACAGAGAAGGCGATAAAAGCTGCAAAGGATATCTTTGAAAGGGAGCTTTCAGGCGCACTGAGGCTTTCACGTGTCACATCACCGCTTTTCGTACCATCGGGATCTGGTATCAATGATGATCTCAATGGAATCGAGGCGCCTGTTTCATTCTCCGTAAAGAATCTCTCAGGGGAGAAGATGGAGATCATACAGTCCCTTGCTAAATGGAAGAGAATGGCGCTTGCCGATTATTCCGTTAAGCCAGGAAGGGGCATTTATACCGACATGAATGCGCTTCGTCCTGATGATGATATCGATGCGATACACTCAATCTACGTCGACCAGTGGGACTGGGAGAAGGTCATGAAAGATGACGAGCGCAATATCGATTATCTCAAGGCGACTGTGAGAAATATATACTCAGCAATAAAGCGCACAGCATTCCTTCTTGAGGAGGATTTCAGGGTTCTTCATGACACTCTTCCTGAGAACATAACATTCGTTCATACAGAGGATGCCGCGGCAGAGTATCCATCCCTCACTCCGCAGGAGAGGGAAAGAGAGCTTGCAAAGCGCTATGGTGCTGTATTCCTTATAGGTATCGGGTATGGCAATCCTCCTCATTCAGGACGTGCTCCTGATTATGATGACTGGTCAACTGAGACGGAGAACGGCAGACATGGTCTCAATGGTGATATCATCGTGTGGGACACGGTCAGAAATGATTCGCTTGAGCTTTCCAGCATGGGAATAAGAGTCAACAAGGAAGCGCTTCTTAGGCAGCTTGAAATCCGTAACTGTATGGAGAGAAAGGATCTATACTGGCATAAACGTCTTCTTGCAGGAGACTATCCTCAGACAATCGGAGGTGGTATCGGACAGTCAAGACTCTGCATGTTCCTCCTTCACAAAGCGCATATCGGGGAGGTCCAGGCATCCGTCTGGCCGGAGAGTGCAAGGAGCGAAGCAAAGTCTCATGGCTTCAATTTACTCTGAAAAGTGAAAAAGGGTATTGCCATTGCTCTTTAAATCTGGTAGATTCTCGTTGTTGCTGAAAAGCACAGATGGCGAGATAGCTCAGTTGGTAGAGCAAGCGGCTCATATCCGCTCGGTCAGGGGTCCGAGTCCCTTTCTCGCTACTAAGCCTTACCACAGTTGGTGAGGCTTTTTCTATTTCTTCGTAATCTGTATAATCGCAGCATGAGAAAAATCATCATACTTATTGCCATATTGATAGTCATCGCTATCATCCTGACAGTAGCAGTTGGTACATATTTCGTTAATTTCGCCGTACATAGAAAAGACACATTCAACATGAATCTTCTTCCTGAAGAGGAGAGGAACAGTGCATCCTCCGAAAGTGAAAGACAGAGAGTGATACGTGAGAACAGAGAGGCTTTTGCTTCCTCTGATGAACTTTTCCTCGCTTCTGCAGATAAGGAGGACGTCTCGATTGTCTCATCCGACGGACTTTCTCTCAAAGCCTCGTTCTATCGCAATGAGGGAAGCCGTTATGTGATCCTTGTGCATGGTTATATGAGTTCCAGAAAGGACATGCTTCATCTTGCTGGTGTCTATTCATCATGGGGTTACAACGTGCTTTCTCCAGACAACAGGGCCCATGGAGAATCTGATGGAACATGGATCGGCATGGGATGGCTTGATAAAGATGATATAAGGCTCTGGATTGACTGGATCATTGATCGTGATCCGGAAGCTGAGATTGTGCTTCATGGCATCTCGATGGGAGCCGCGACTGTAATGATGGTATCAGGTCTTGATCTTCCTGATAACGTGAAAGCAGCGGTCGAAGATTGTGGATACACATCTGTCTGGGATATCTTCGCAGATGAGCTCAAGGCACTTTTCCATCTTCCGCCATTCCCTGTCATGAATATGTACTCCGTGATGTCCAGAATCATAACGGGTTATACTCCTAAGGAAGCTTCAAGCCTGGATATGCTTTCAGAATCTGAGATTCCTATGCTCTTCATACATGGTGATGATGATCACTTCGTAGGAACCTATATGCTGGATATCTGCTTTGATGCAAAGAGAAATGGGGATAAAGAGAAGCTTCTTGTTCCTGATGCAGGTCATGGTGAGGCATACCTCAGAGAGCCTGAGCTTTATTTCAATACCGTTCATGAATTCATATCGAGGTATGTGGAATAATGAGATTTCTTGTTTTAGGTTCTGCGAATATTGATATGGTTTTCTCTGTAGACAGGATTGTGAATCCAGGAGAGACCATATCGAGCAGGACTCTGTTCAGAAATGCAGGAGGGAAAGGCGCCAATCAGTCAGCAGCTCTTGCAAAAGCCGGTGCTGATGTTTCGTTTGCTGGGAATATCGGAAAAGATGGAATATGGCTTCTTGATAAGCTTTCTTCGTATGGAGTCGATGTTTCTCTTTCTAATGTCAGTGACGAAGGCTTCACTGGACAAGCGATAATCCAGGTTGATGATTCAGGAGAGAATGCTATCGTACTCTATCCTGGAATGAACAGAAACTTTACAGAAGAGCATATCGATAATGTACTAAATCATTTCTCTTATGGTGACTATCTTGTCCTTCAGAATGAAATCAATCTTGTTGATTATGCCATTACAGAAGCGAAAAAGCAGGGTATGAGGATTGTTCTGAATCCATCTCCTTTTGATTCGGAAATAGAGAAGTTTCCGCTTGATCTTGTAGATATATTCTTCGTCAATGAAATCGAAGGAGCAAAGCTTCTGAATGAGGTGTGTGATGACTATGAAGAGATGGCAAGGAAGCTTTCTGTTAAATTTATCTCTTCATCTATTATCATGACAGCTGGAAGCAATGGTTCGTATTTTGCAGAGAAAGGAAATGTCATACATGCTGAAGCTGAGAAAGTAACAGCTGTCGACACAACGGGAGCAGGGGATACTTTCACCGGTTTCTTCCTTTCGGCTATTTCTTCTGACAGAAATGCAGAGGATGCTTTGAGAATCGCAAACAGAGCAGCAGGTATAGCTGTATCAAGAAAAGGAGCAATGGAGGCGATTCCTAACATCAAAGCAGTCTTTCAAAGCAAGAACTGAAATCTGCAATCTGATATATGGAATATGTAATTTTTTATGTATTAAGATGTTATGAAATATTCATCAAAAATAATAGAAAATATTTACATATTCTATTGACGAAAAGTCTAAAAAAGCCTAAATTCTTGAAACGTCGAGCGGTCGTGGTGGAATTGGTAGACACGCTAGCTTGAGGTGCTAGTGGTGAGAGCTGTGCTGGTTCAAGTCCAGTCGACCGCACTCA
>JADIMF010000150.1 GCA_017694915.1 Candidatus Ornithospirochaeta stercoravium | reverse complement strand
GGGCATGAATATAGCAATCGCTTTTTTTAAGATAAGGTTCTCCTCTTCAAGAGCCGCATTCCTCTTCTGCAGCTCCTTGACCTGCTTTGCTGTGATCACCTCTCCGTCATCGGTCCTCACTGATGAGTAGTTCTTGATCCATTTTGCCAGCGCTGATTCTTACACGCCGTATTCACGGCACAGCTCCGCCTGGCTTTTGCCGTTGCTATGCAGTGCCACTAGGTTCTTCTTGAATTCCTCTTCGTATTTTGGCACGTATGCCATTTGTACTTTCCCTCCGTTCCTTTGTCTATTATTCTTTTAATTCCTTTTCGTTTCTTTGTCCACTTTATTAGTATAACTCCAGTAAAGGATTCCGTGATACGGTTCCTCGAGAACAAGATGAAGCTGAAGGTGAACATGGAAAAGACGGAGGCGAGGAGAGCCGTTGGTTCTTCATTCCTTGGATTCACATTCACAACCATCAAGTCCAAGAATGGGCTCGGATACTGTAAGCCGAAGCAGAAGAAGATTGAGAAGTTTGAACAGCGTATAAGGGAGATAACGAAGCGAAACCGCGGAGTGTCTGCCGAGCGCATGATTTCAGAGCTCAACTCATACCTCCGCGGGTGGATAAACTACTACGCGAGAGGATACTTCAAGAAATGGCTTGAGGGAAAGGCCCAGTGGATAAGGAGGAGGGTACGGCAGTACCTATGGAAACTGTGGAAGAAGAAGGATGCGAGGAAGAAACACCTGCGGGAGCTTGGAGTGCCTGAATGGTGGATATGCAAATACCGGAAGGGGCTCTCATGCAACCGATACTGGCGGATGAGCAACGCGCTCAGAAGTGCAATAACCAATGACATCCTTCAAGAGAAGCTCGGATTGCTGAACATTGAAGAGTACTACAGAGTGAAGCATAACGAGCGAATGGAGATGGACAGGACATACAACTCACAGCAGAAGTTTGTATTCATCTGAACCGCCCACTACGGAACCGTACGGTGGGTGGTGTGAGAGGAAAGCTCTCAGCGCTGATGCCCTGAGAGCCTACCTACTCGATTCTCATTTTATTTCTTTTATTCTTTGTATCAGCTTATCTATATGCTCGTGCGTCAGATGGGGATTTAGAAGCGTGAACTTTAGCATAACACGGCCCTGAAATACCGTCTGACCGATTACGATGCCTTCCGAGAGCAGTTTCCTTCTGACGCTCTTGTTCCTCTCATCACCATCTTTAAGCGCAAAAACAACGGAGCTGAGCTCTGGTTTTATCGGGGCGATGAAAGCATCGTCGCTGCTGATTCTCTCAAAGAAATAGCGTGCATTCTCTATTGATGTGTCGAGAATCTTTCTGTAACCATTCCTGCCACGCATCCTGAATGACATATATACCTTCAGTGCATCGAAGCGGCGTGTCGTCTGCACCGATTTTCCAACAAGGTTTATATATCCATCATCTTCATCTTCCTCCCTGTTGAGGTAATCCGCATGAAGCTGGAATGTATCAAGCAGAGTCCTGTCCTTTACAAGCAGTACCGAGGAAGAGATTGGTAGAAGGAACATCTTGTGGAAGTCTATCGTTACCGAATCTGCAAGCGAGAGATTTCCAATTCTTTCCTTGTATGATGAGAGAATCGCTCCCGAGCCATATGCTGCATCCGCATGGAGAAATAGTCCATGGTCATCAGCGATTTCCCTCAGCCTTGCAACATCATCGATACTGCCGAAATCCGTTGTTCCGATAGTTGCCGCAATCATAAATGGCTCAAGACCGTTCTTTATATCCTGTTCTATGATTTCTCGCGCTTTCACGGTATCTATGCGGCAGTATTCGTCGACAGGAAGCTTCACAACAGCATTGTAGCCAAGCCCTGCGATATGAGCGCCCTTATCGAAGGAGAAATGCGAGATCTCGGATACATATAATCTCAGTTTCCTGAAATCCTGATTAAGCCCTTCCTTCTTCGCATCCCAGCCTTTTCTCTCTAGATATCTGTCACGGAGAGCAATGAGGGCAGAAATATTCGACTGGCTTCCTCCTGATGTGAAAACACCATCGGAGGATTCATCGTATCCGAATAATGTGCAGAGTTCTCTTACAGCTTTCACTTCAAGCTCAGTAGCGCTTGGTCCCTGATCCCAGCTGTCCATCGATGAATTGAATGCCGCGATTATAAGTTCTGCGGCAATCGCTTCGATCAGGGCAGGGGAGTGAAGGTGGGGCATGTAGGATTCCGACCATGTCCTCAGCATATGAGGGAGTATCGTATCCTTCACACTCTCCATCATCCCGTCCCAGTTATCGCCCTCTTCCGGAATGAATGGAAGCGACTCTATACGCTTTCTGAGTTCATATGGATTGATTCCCGAGAATGCGCTCTCATCTGAGAATGATGAGAGTATTGCTTCCGTTGTTTCGGAGATGGCGGCTCTGAAAGCCGCTTTATCTCCGCTTTTCTCCGAAAGAATCGTTGCTTTATCTATTTCTGATTTCACTATCGATTTCCCTGACGACGCTGGAGAATATGCCGATCATGGTATCAATATCCTCCATGGAAACATTGAGTGCACAGAGGCATCTCATCACGCTGCCGTTCCTTCCGCCTTTCTCCATGATGAGCTTATGCTCAAAGCATCTCTTCTGGACCTCTGCGGCTATCGTTCCCGAAGGTTCCGGATGTCCCATCACATCCTTCGGTCCATCTGGATCGATGAATTCGATTCCCATCATCAGTCCTCTTCCGCGGACATCCCCGATAATCGAGACTTCCTTCTTGAGAGCGTTCATTGCCTCATGGATATGAACTCCTTTTTCCCTGACGGAGGCAAGGAACTCTGGATCCGAGACACGCTTGAGAACAACTGTACCAGCAGCCATTGCAAGCTGGTTTCCCCTGAATGTTCCGGCATGTGCACCGGCTGTCCATTTGTCGAGATTCTTGTTGTATATGACGACGCTCATCGGCTGGCTTCCACCAATTGCCTTGCTCATGAGAATCACATCAGGGATGATTCCGCTGTCCTCGAATGCGAACATCTGCCCGCTTCTGCCGACTCCGCACTGGATCTCGTCGACAATCATCGGGATGTCGAGCTCCTTCGTTACTCTTCTGATAGTTTGAAGGAATTTTCTCGGGGCAGGAATTACTCCGCCTTCGCCCTGTATTGGTTCAATGATTACAGCTGCAGGTTTTGTCACACCGCTTTCAGGATCCTTGAGCATCCTCTCGAAGTATGCGCAAGCGGCATCTGTTCCGGCTTCTCCTCCGAGTCCGAATGGGCATCTGTAGGAATTCGGATAAGGCATGAACTGCACACCCGGCATGAGATTCTGGACTTTTGTTTTCGCATTGAGGTTTCCTGTAAGGGAAAGCGCTCCATGGCCCATGCCATGATAACCGCCGCTGAATGCTATGACACTGCCTCTTCCTGTTGCTGTTTTGCAGAGCTTGATTGCCGCATCTGTTGCATCCGTGCCAGATGGAGAGCAGAACTGTATCTTCACGTTCCCTCTCATTTCCTCTGGAAGAATCGAGAATATCGTTTCGACGAATCTGTCCTTCACCGGTGTAGTGAGGTCAAGCGTGTGAAGCGGGGCTCCCGATGAAATGAGATCGATCATCGCCTTGTTCACTTCGTCATCATTATGCCCAAGTGCAAGCGTTCCTGCTCCGCAGAGGAAATCGAGATATCTGTTTCCTTCCACATCCTCGACCCAGGATCCTTTTGCTTTTGAAAGTGCAAACGGGAATTTCCTGGGATAGCTCCTGGCAGAAGACTCAAAGTCATTCTGACGTCCGATGAACCACTCATTAGTCTGGGATCTGCTGTTCACTTCTTTTTTCGTCCTTACTCCATGAAATCACTGTCTGGCTATGCCAGCCCTTATTTCGCTAAGACTCACGTTTCCGTGGTGCAGGGGTATATTAACAGCAGTAGGGCGTGTTGGCTAGTGGAAAAAAAGAAAAATGGCGGACATGCCGCCATTAATCACATGATTCTTGAAACTGGACGTTTCCTGATGGCTATCTTCATCGAACAGCCGTCTCCGAAGAGGTTTTCCATCGCCTTTATGTATTTGTCTATAAGATGCTCAGGAACATATGCCTGGATTGTACCTGCAAAACCGCCTCCATGCACTCTTACAGCGCCTTCACCCTGCAGAATCTTCTCTGAGAGCGCTATTGCAAGCGCAAGCCCCTGATTCTTCGGAGAAGATGACGGATATACGTTCTGGAGGAAGCGGAAGGAGCTGTCCCCTGATTCCTGTACGAAACCAAGGAATCCATCGATATCGCCTTCCTTAAGTGCCTGCAGCATGAAGTCAACACGCTCGTTCTCCGTAAAGAAGTGATATGCGCGAAGCAGGGCCCTGTCGTTTCCGACTTTCTCCCTTATATCCCTCATATCCCTGATGAAATCGCTGAAGCTTACTTCCCTGAGATTCTTCTTGCCGTAATATGCGGCGACTTCCCTCATCTCAGGTGGAACGGATGCATATTCACCTGTGAGATCTGCATGTGAGCCTCTGGTATCGGTGATGATCATCGTGTATCCGTAATCTTCGAAACTGACGCTTACCGGAGTCAGGACAGGATTGTCGTTATCCTTGAAATCTATACCGACAACTCCGCCGACAGCACAAGAAGCCTGATCAAGAAGTCCTGATGGCTTTCCGAAATAGACATTCTCCGCATATTTTCCTGCTTTCGCCAGTTCAATAGGGGAGAGCTTGTCATCGTTATAGAGGTTGTTGAATATCTCTGCGATGAGAACCTCGATAGCGGCACTGGATGAAAGCCCTGAGCCTCCGAGTACCTTTGTCGTAGTGTTTGCTTCCCATCCCCCGATATTCAGCCCGAGATTGAGAAAAGCCTTTGCAATGCCTCTTACGAGACTGTCTGTGCCGTTCTTCTCTCCCGCTTTGACTTCCAGGTCAGAGATATCGACATCGACGACAGGAAAGCCTTCGCTTGCGATGATCACGCGGCTGTCATTACGTTTTGATACGGCTCCTATGGTATCGAGATTGACAGATCCTCCGATTACCTTGCCGAGATTATGGTCCGTATGATTACCGCCTATCTCCGTTCTTCCGGCTGCTGAGAAAAGCGCGGCATCCGATGTTCCGAAGATCTCTTTATGCTTTTCAATAAGCGCGGTGAAGCGCTTGTCCATTTCATTTTCGTTATACTCTTTCCCGTAAAGATCCGGGTAGATGTTCCTGAGATCGGAAATCATCGATTCCTCCTTTGTCCCGATTCTATCACATGTTGGTATTATATGCGCTCCTTCTCTTGAAGAAAAAGGGATCTGGTGATATAAATTCGGTGTTTGACATTGCCTTCATTTAGAGGGTAGTATCTTTCAGCTAGTCTATAGACCGGAGGACATATATGGCAGGTAACGTATCAAAGAACGCTCATCGTGAAGGTGCAAAGGTTCTTACAAGCAGATGGGGTGGCGCTATCAAGATGAAGAGCGTCTTCGAGAATGGCAAGCTTCGCCATGTTGCTTATTGCGAAAAGACAGGCAATACGGCACGTAAGCCAAAGGATCTGATGTAATCCTTTAACAGGGCTCATGTTCTCATGGGCCTTTTTTTGTTTACATAATAAAAAATCGGAGGAATGTATGAAGAAGTCAGCAGCACTGCTTCTTGCAATGCTTTTAGTAGTTCTTTCAGGTTGCCAGAGCATCGATGCTCCTGTTGCAACAACTGAAATCGTCAGAGTTGAAACAGAGACAGTTGAGACACCAGCTCCGGCTCCAGCACCAGCTCCTGCACCGGTAGAAGAGGTCGTAGTAGAGGAAGTTGCTGAACCAGCTCCCGTTGAGGAACCTGCAGAGGTTGTAGTACCGGCTGAGGAAGAGAATCATGTGCATGATTTCTACTACAGAGGTTATGTCCTTACAATCGAGGATGGTGATGGAAGAGCTGTCATTACATATCCTTCAATCGCTACAGAAAGCGATGTAGAGGCATTCTTCGCATCTGAGGTTGAGAAGCATGGTGCGGATCTCGATGGCGTTTATTTCGCATTCGAGGGAAACAATACAGTTGCACTTACATATCCTGAAGGCATAGATGAAAGTGTAAGAGACGAGTTTGTAGATCTCTTCGCTTCCGATCTTCTTGCTTATGTAGAGCCTCTTAATCTGGCACCAGCTGCAAACTGAGAAAACTTCTCAAGCATAAAGCTCATCCGATAAAAGGATGGGCTTTTTTTATTCAGAAGGGCCTTTTTCTATTTCCTTCTCAGAATGCTGTGGTATCATATTGCAAGATATAGCCTTGCTTTAGAGGAGGAATGAAGTGAGACGCTTTTCAGGTAATATACTGCCTGTTCTGCTTTCGCTGATGCTCGTTATCGGCCTCGTCGGCTGCCAGAGCACTGCTGAGATTGCAGAACAGACGCCTCCTGCAGAGATAGCAGAGAGTACAGGGGAGCCAGAGGTTTCTGTAGAAGCCAAAAGTGCTCCGGTAGTACGTGATTATGATGTCGCAGGCTACAATCTCAGGGCGATTATAACAGAGGGTAAGACCGTCCTTGAGTATCCTGATTTCATAATTGACAGTGATGTCCATGAATTCTTTGCCGTGGAAAATGAGAAATACGGATTAGGTGATCTCGGTGTCGTATACATGATCGAGAATCCTGGTACCGTAGCTCTTGGTTATCCTAAGACATATTCCGAGGATATCGTCGTAGCAGAGCTCGACATGCTTGTAGATGATCTCAGAGCCTATGTCGGAGCTCCTGTAGAAGAGGTTCCGGAGGTAATCTCAAGCGAATATGAGATAGCGGGATATACTCTCAGTACAGAAGTATCGGTCGGAGAGACCGTGCTTGAGTATCCTGCATTCATTCTAGATGATGAGGTAATCGAATTCTTCGCAGTTGAGAATGAGAAGTATGGACTTGGAGACCTCGGCATCGTATATTCGCTTGAAGGCGATGGCGTAGCTGTCCTTACATATCCAGAGGAATATTCTGTCGATACAGTCCAGAGCGAGCTTGAGAATCTTGTCGCTGATCTTGCCGCATATGTCGGTGCACCTCTTGTCGAAATAACAGAGCCAGAGCCTGTGGCTGTTGAGGAACCGGAACCTGTAGTGGTAGAGGAAGTGGTCCTTCCTGAACCCCCGGTTATGAAGAACTATGGTATCTATGGTTATATCCTTCATACTGAAGTAGGTGATGGAGAGGTTGTACTCGAGTATCCGGCATTTATTCCTGATGAGGATGTCATCGGATTCTTCGCAGTAGAGAACGAGAAGTACGGACTCGGAGACCTTGGAGTTGTTTACACGCTCGAAGGCGACGGAAGAGCTGTCCTGACATATCCTGATACATA
>JADIMF010000149.1 GCA_017694915.1 Candidatus Ornithospirochaeta stercoravium | reverse complement strand
GTCACGACAAAGGCGGAGCAGAAGGCGAGGCGCATGATAAGGCTTTTTGCAAAGCATGCAGAGGTCATTGTTACCGGGTGCTATGCTGAGCTTAACAAGGAAGAGGTTACATCCCTTTCTGATAAGGTTACTGTGTTCTCCTTAAAGGAGAAGGCCTCTCTATTGAAGCTTGCATCGCATCTTTCTGCAAAGCTTACGGAAGGATATCCTCTTCATGATGCCATCGTATCATTCACATACCGCTCTGACGATCCGTTTGCATTCGATGCATCCTCTTTCCAGTATCATTCAAGAGCTTATCTCAAGATACAGGATGGCTGTGATAACCACTGCGGTTATTGCCGTACAACTGTTGCACGAGGCGCTTCTGTCTCACTTGACTCCGATGAAGTGGTAAGAAGAGCGCTGAAACTGGAGGAAGAGGGTTTTCATGAGATTATGCTCACAGGTGTCAATCTCACGATGTATGACCATGAGAATGAAGGGCTTGGAGGACTTGTAGAAAAGCTTCTGTCTTCTCTTGGAAGCGGCATGAGGCTGAGACTGTCCTCGATGGAGCCCGATCATGTAGATGACCGCCTTCTCGATACGCTGTCTGACTTCAGAATGCAGCCGCACTTTCATATACCCATCCAGTCGGCATCTGATAAGGTGCTTAAAATCGCATCCCGCCGTTATTCAATCTCCCATGTCGATTACATCATTGACCGGATGATAAAAGCCAAGGGTGATCCGTTCATTGCCTGTGATGTCATTGCTGGCCTTCCGGGAGAAGGGGATGCCGAGTTTAAGGAAACCTATGATTTCCTCTCTTCTCACGACTTTGCTGCTATGCATGTCTTCCCATACTCTCCCCGTCCTGACACCCCCCTTTATAAATCAAAGGAGAAACCGGAGGAAAGGATAAGGGATGAGAGAGCTGCTGTTCTCAGGGAACTTTCTGATAAAAAGAGCCGGGAGTATATCGAGCGGCAGCTTGGGAAGACAGTTGAGATTCTTGCAGAAAGGGGTAATGAAGGAACGACGGGGAATTATCTTAAGGGAAAGATAATCATGCCTGAAGGCCGTGCTCCGATAAGCGGCATGATTTACAAGGGAAGGATTGTCAGCATCGATCCGATTGAAATCATGCCGGAAGGTATCTGATCAGCAGAGAAGCGTGTCTCTCCAATCTGAAATACTTCCTATACAGAACTGCCATGAGCTTTTCGTCTCTGCTTTCTTCCCAATGCTATCTTTTCGGTTTTACTCTTGTTTCAGGACGTGCCATCGTTACGACGGAGTCATGAGGGATATCCTCGCGTATCCATGCGTTGGAGGCTATTATCGTGTCATGACCGATGGTTATGTTCCCGAGAAGAGTTGCATTGGCATAGATTGTCACATTATCTTCGATTGTCGGATGGCGTTTCACTCCGGAATCATCGTGCTTATCTACAGACAGCGCGCCAAGCGTCACTCCCTGATAAAGTTTCACATTGTTCCCGATGATAGTGGTCTCACCGATTACCACACCGGTTCCATGGTCTATGAAGAAGCTCTCTCCGATCTCTGCACCGGGGTGTATATCTATGCCAGTGCGTGAGTGCATCATCTCATTCATCATCCTTGGTACAAGAGGTACTCCAAGCTTATAGAGAAAGTGAGCGACACGATGCACGGTAAGCGCTCTGAATCCCGGATAGCACAGGATTATCTCATGGACGCTCTTTGAAGCTGGGTCTCCGTCAAAACCAGCCTCAGCATCTTTCTTGAGAAGTTTTCTTATTGAGGGCAGGGCTTCTGCAAGTCTGTCGACATCACGCTCCGCCTGCTTCTCGCATTCCTCGATTGACAGTTCCGGGCTTTCATAATGACGCGCGAGCGATATTGAATCATAGAGAAGCCTTGTCGCGTTCTCAAGGCTGTATTCGACAGTACTTCTCAGTGATCTTGCGTTCTCCGCTCCCTGATGACCGGGGAAGAAAAGTGTCATCAGTGTATCCTCAAGAGTCTCTATATCCTCCATCTTCGGAAGCTTTGATGCAGGCAGTCCGAATGATGAGCGATGTGTCCGTGCAAATGAATCAAGAAATGAATCGACGAATCTTTCAGCGATGTACATACCGGAATTATGCTTCTTATGGTTATGTTGTTGCAATAAGCTGGTTGTTTCTTGATAAAGAAGAAAGTCAAAATCATCTGGCTTTCTTCCTGAAATATGTTAAAATTGTCTTAGAGGTTGCGGAATGTTTGTTAAGGAAGCTGCTGTATTATGGAATCTAACTGAACGTAGAGTTGCTGCTTTATGTAAAGACGGAAAAATACAAGGGGCTAAGAAAGATGGTAAAAGCTGGATTATTCCTGATGATGCTGAAAAACCAGTAGATAATAGAATCAGAAGTGGTTTGTATGTAAACAGGAAGGAAGAAAGACTTTCTCTTCCTGTTGGTGTTTCAGATTACAAAGAAGTCGTGAAATCATATTATTATGTTGATAAGACATTGCTTATACGTGATGTGATTGATCAGAAGTCAAAGGTGATGCTTTTCACTCGTCCTAGGCGTTTCGGCAAGACGTTGAATATGGATATGCTTCGTACTTTCTTTGAAAACACTGATGACGATGCTTCATGTTATTTCAGGGATAAGGCAATTTGGAAGGCTGGAAAACAGTATAGGGAATATCTTGGTAAGTATCCTGTGATTTATATTTCATTCAAAGATGTCAAAGACAACAACTGGGAAGAAACCTTCGAGGATATATCCAAGCTCATTCAGATGGAATATAGAAGACATAGTGAATTGAAGGGCAATCGGGCTCTTTCTAATTATGATTATTATGAAAGAATTGATTCCGGAAAATTTACTTATGTTGATATCAAATCATCTATTAAGATTCTTGCAGACCTTCTGGCAGAGCATTTTAGACAGCCTGCTGTTATAATCATTGATGAGTATGATACACCGATTCAGCAGGGATATATGCGTGGATTTTATCGTGATGTTGTCGATTTTATGCGAGTCCTGTTCTCTGGTGCCTTCAAGGATAATTCCAATCTTGCTATAGGATTCCTTACGGGAATACTTAGAGTCGCAAAGGAAAGTATTTTCAGTGGTTTGAATAATCTTGTTGTCTATTCTGTGCTGGATGATAAGTATTCTGAGTATTTTGGTTTTACCTATGATGAAGTAGGGAAAATGGCACGTTATTATGGGGCAGAGGCCGGACTTAAAGAGATAATCGAATGGTATGATGGCTACAGATTTTGTTCATCGGACATCTTCAATCCTTGGTCTGTTATTAATTATTTCTGTAATAATCAGAAAACTGAAGAGTATTGGGTTTCTACAAGTAGCAATGATGTAATAGGAAATTTAATAAGTGAGGCAGATTCCTATACTATCGATAAACTGCAGGCACTGGTAAAAGGAGAGAGCGTGCAGGTAATAATAAATCCTGATATCGTCTATCCGGAAATGAGGAATAACCCCTCATCTGTTTTTGGATTTCTCGTGGTTGCAGGGTACCTTAATGCATTGAATGTAAAGAGGGATTCTCTTGGCTATATGGTTGCAGATGTCAGGATCCCCAATGAGGAAATCCGGCGAGTATATAGTAAAGAGATCCTTAACCGTTTCATGCCTGTAGTGAATGGTGATCTGCTCATCAGCGTCTGGAATTCAATAACTACAGGAGATGCCGATAACCTGAAACATGATATTGAAGAGATTCTTTTGAAAAGTGCCAGTTATCATGATACTGCAAATGAGTCTTTCTATCATGGATTTGTACTTGCAATAACCTGTTTGATGGGTACTTCATATAAGGTATCTTCCAATAAGGAATCCGGGGATGGGCGATATGATATTATGCTCATTCCTGTTAAAAATAATCTTCCGGGAATTATCATTGAAATAAAAGCTGGAAGGAAAGGTGATAATCTGAAAAGTTTAGCTGAAAGTGCAGTTCGTCAGATAAGCGAAAAACGATACAAGGAATATCTTCTGGATAATGGCGTATCTGCCATTATTGGATTCGGAATAGCATTTATAGGAAAGAATGTTGAGATTATATCGTGCTGAGGTTTGAGGATATGCCAGAAACCACAAAAGACCGTGTATTGAGACTTTTAGCCAAAGGACAGCATCCAGATGCCGCTTCTCTCGGGCTTTCGAAAGAGCAGTATGTGAAGGTAGTGAGCGAGATGAAGGAAGAAGGGCTTATCGATGGAGTATATATCTCATTCTGCGATAATTCCTCCGGAGGAAATCTCCTCGAGGAGGCTGTTCTCACGGAGAAGGGAAAGGCGCTTGTGCCGCAGAAAAGAAGCTTCTTCAGCAGGCTTCGCAAGGGCTCATGACAGCGTATGATATATTCGGCATAATAGCTTTGTTATGAACGTTAAGGATGAGCTGTTGTCGATTCTTCTTTCATCTCAGGATTCCGTGTCGGGATCTGAGCTGGCTGAGAGGATCGGCTGCTCGAGAATGGCTATATCAAAAGCTGCAGATAAGCTTATAGAGGAAGGATACTCTATAGAGGTTACACGTTCCTCGGGATATAGGCTAATGAGGAAAGATGTGCTTTCTTCTGCGGTTCTCAGTCATGATTTCCACATCCCTGTCTATTTCAGGGAGGAATGCGTGAGCACGATGCTTGAGGCGAAGGAACTCCTTTCCAGAGGAGTTGCCACCCCGTTTGCCGTAGTTGCGGCAAAGCAGGAAGGAGGAAGGGGAAGGCTCGGAAGATCATTCTTTTCCCCGGAGGGCGGGGTGTATATGTCCCTTGTCATCTCGGGCTCTTCTGTCTCAGCTCCCGATATGATAACAACCGCCGCTTCCCTCGGAACTGCAAGGGCAATCGAGGCGCTGACAGGTATCGAATGCTCGATAAAATGGGTTAATGATATCTACATCAGAGGACGCAAGGCTGTTGGAATCCTTACAGAGGGTATTGTGAACATGGAGGAGGGCGGCCTCGATAAAGCCATCATCGGTATAGGGGTCAATCTCAGGCGAATGTGTCCGGAGCTTCCTGAGGATATAAAGGACAAGGCTGTATATCTTTATCCTGATGGAGATGGGGACACAACGCGTTCAGAGCTCGCTTCGAGAATCGCTGATGAGGTGATGAAGGCTGTCAATGAGGATTTCATCGATGAATACAGAAGACGATGCTTCATTATCGGTCGCGATATAAAGGTGATTAAGAACGGAGGTGAGGAGGATGCCAGAGCCGTCGGCGTGGATGACAGGGCGCATCTTGTGGTAAGGTACATAGACGGAAGGGAGGAGGCTCTCTCTTCCGGAGAGGTAACACTCAGAATATAGAGGGTAATATGCTCAACGAACTCAGAAATGAATGGAAAAAGGCTATAACAAATGAACTCAGGGCTTACCTTGGCCTTGATGATATACCGGAGGTTTCAGTAGGACAGCCTCCGAAGAGTGAGATGGGGGATGCCGCATTCCCGATGTTCCCCTATGCAAAGAGCGCGAAGAAAGCTCCTGCCCAGATTGCTTCTGACATAAAGGCAAGGCTCGAGGAGAAAACTCACCCAGAGGGAGAGATGCTTGTCGCTGGTCCTTATCTCAACATCAGGTTCGATATCCCGTCGCTTGCTGACAGGATTCTTTCAGATGCAGAGGCGAAGGGTGATGATTATGGCCGCGATGAGGACAATAAAGGCCGCAAGGTCATGGTTGAATTCTCCTGCCCTAATACAAACAAGCCTCTCCATCTGGGGCATATGAGGAATGACTCTCTCGGACAGTCTGTTTCAGAACTTCTGAAGGCGACTGGTGCTGAGGTGATGAAGGTCAATCTCATCAACAACCGTGGTGTTCATATCTGCAAGTCGATGCTTGCTTATAAGATGTTCGGTAACGGTGAGACACCTGAATCCACAGGAGAGAAGGGCGATCATTTCGTTGGACGATACTATGTACGCTTTGCCCAGTGGGAGAAGGAAGCTGCGGATAAGAAGGCCGCCAACCCAGATATCATAAATGACCCGTCATTCATCGATCCCGATACCGAGGCTCAGAAGATGCTTAAGCTCTGGGAAGACGGTGATAAGGATGTGAGGGCTCTCTGGGAGAAGATGAACCGCTGGACTCTTGAAGGACTCGATGAGAGCTACAGGAACATGGGCATCTCCTTCGATAAGCTCTATTACGAGAGCGAGACATATAAGCTCGGACGCAGTGAGGTCATGAAAGGCCTTGAGATGGGCGTCTTCAAGAAAGAGGAAGATGGCTCGGTTCAGGTCGATCTTGCCCCGATAGGCCTCGATAAGAAAGT
Source organism: Candidatus Ornithospirochaeta stercoravium (assembly GCA_017694915.1). GTDB lineage: Bacteria > Spirochaetota > Spirochaetia > Sphaerochaetales > Sphaerochaetaceae > Ornithospirochaeta > Ornithospirochaeta stercoravium. Next base: position 7,910 of record JADIMF010000149.1, on the reverse strand, counting down.
CCTCCTCAGACGCGATGGCACGACGCTTTATATGACGCAGGATCTCGGTACTGCTGTAAAGCGCCACGAGGACTGGCCGTTTGATTCCCTTATCTATGTTGTTGCCTCTGAGCAGAATTACCACTTCCGCGTTCTCTTCTACGTTCTTGGTCTTCTTGGATACAAGTGGGCGGAGGAGCTTCATCATCTTTCGTATGGAATGGTCAACCTTCCTGACGGTAAGATGAAGAGCCGCGAGGGAACAGTTGTTGATGCGGATGACCTCCTTGCTGAGCTCACGAAGCTTGCTAAGAATGAGATCATCGAGAAGAACAGGGAAGATGCTGTCGGCGATGTTGATGAGACTGCTAAGAAGATTGCGCTCGGTGCTCTCAACTACTATCTTCTCGAGGTCCAGCCCCAGCATGACATGGTATTCAATCCTAAGGAGTCCATTGCATTCAGTGGCAATACAGGTCCGTATCTCCAGTATACATGCGCTCGTATCTCATCGATTCTCAGAAAGAGCGAGGAGATGGACTTCGGTGGTATTAAGGCAGATGGAAAGCTCCTTGTTCTTGAGGATGAGAAGATACTCCTCAAAGCAATCGAGTCGTTCCCTGATACTGTACGCAAGGCTGCCGCCAATTACGATCCGTCTGTAATCTGCGCATTCCTTTATGAGAGTGCAAAGACATTCAGCCATTACTATCATGACAACCAGATACTCAAGGCTGAGACGAAGGAGCTTTCGGTGACAAGGCTGAGGCTCATCAACGCGCTCCGCACTGTGATGAAGAACGGATTCGCTCTTATCGGCGTGCCATATCTTGAATCAATGTAATCATAGGCTCCGGGAAACCGGAGCTTTTTCAACGGTTTTGCTCCAGGAGAAATGCAAAGGATTCTGCATCATCCTCGAAGTTCTCTTCCTCTCCATATAGAAGCGCTTCAAGATGCAAGAGAAGAAGGGATGTGAAGAGCGAAGAGAGAAACTGGTCGGAGTATCCAAGGGCTGTCATGATCACATCAATCTGGCTTTTTATCATCAGGGCAAGCGCTCTTGCTTCCTCCTCAGCTCTTTCATCTGAATATCGCATTGAGTATATCGCCCTGAGATATGGAAGCGTATCATCTGATGAGAATATACCGCTCCATCTTGTGGCAGCTCTCTTCAGCACCTCCTCCGCACTTCCTTCAAGTTCGAGGCGGAAACCTTTCGACATAAGACGCTTGTGACCTGATGAGAATACCTCATCAAGTATTTCATCCTTTGATTTATACCAGTGGTAAAGGGATGCCTTGTTCATCCCCAGCTCTTCTGCAAGAGATTGCATCGTGAGCTTGTCCAGCCCCTGGAATGCTATGATTCCCGTTGCGGCATCGATTATTTCGCTTCTGTCCTTTATGACTGCCATGCATTTATTATAATCAAACAAACGTTTGGTTGTAAATGAAAAAATATAACGTAATAGGGCATATATATGACGCGATAGGTATAGCCATGATTTCCTTATTGCTGTAAAACTCTTGCAGACTTAAAGGTAAAGGACAGAACATGTACGCACTAGTTGAAATACTCGGCAAGCAGTATAAGGCTGAAGAAGGCAAGGAACTGGTTGTCGACAAGCTCTCAATGGAAGAAGGTTCTTCTTACGAGATTGAGAAGGTTCTGGCAGTTGTTGACGGAGACGCAGCAAAGTTCGGTACCCCTTATGTTGAGGGTGCCAAGGTTACTGCTACAGTCGGCAGCGAGTTCAGAGGCGAGAAGGTGAAGGTATATAAGTTCCACAGACGCAAGGGTTACAGAAGAACTCAGGGTCACAGAGAGACTTATACTACTATCAAGATCGAGAAGATCGTAGGCTGAGGAGGGGAGAGAAATGGCACATAAGAAAGGTGGCGGTTCATCCCGCAACGGACGTGATTCCAATGCACAGCGCCTTGGCGTTAAGAGATTCGGCGGTCAGGTAGTAAAGGCAGGCGAGGTTATCGTTCGCCAGAGAGGAACAAAGATCCATCCGGGTGCAAACTGCGGATGCGGTAAGGACTATACTCTCTTCGCTCTCGTTGCAGGAACAGTAAAGTTCCATGAGAGAAAGAACCGCAAGTACTGCTCAATCGTTGAGACAGAGGCAAAGGCTGAGTAATGTTCGGTTTCTCCGACGAAACATATATTGATATAGCTTCCGGCAATGGTGGACACGGTTGTGTCTCCTTCCGCCGGGAGAAATTCGTCCCTAAAGGCGGTCCGGACGGCGGTGACGGCGGACGCGGCGGGGACGTTGTTTTCGTCGTAAGAGACAACCTCAGAACGCTGGGGCATTTGAAGCTCCAGCGCTCATTCCGTGCTGAGAACGGAAGGCCCGGGCAGGGCGCGAGATGCGCCGGACGCGATGGAAAGGATGTCGAGATACCAGTCCCTCCAGGAACTGTCATAAGGAATGCTGAGACAGGTGAGCTTATCAAGGATCTCACAGGTCTCGACAGATATGTGTTCCTCGAAGGCGGCAAGGGTGGACTTGGCAACTGGCACTTCAGGAATGCCGTAAGACAGACTCCGAGATTCGCGCAGCCTGGCGGAAAAGGCACGGAGATGCGTGTCGGACTTGAGCTCCAGATCATCGCTGATATAGGGCTTGTCGGATTTCCGAACGCTGGTAAGTCATCGCTTATCAATCTGTTCACGAATGCCCGTTCAAAGGTGGCTGGCTATCCGTTCACGACGAAGATTCCTGTACTGGGAGTGCTTCGTGAAGGCGATCAGGATGTCGTCATCGCAGATATCCCGGGTATTATCGAGGGAGCAAGCGAAGGCTCTGGTATGGGATACAAGTTCCTCAGGCATATATCGCGCACAAAAGGTCTCTGCTATCTTGTGGATCTTTCCGATGATAACTATCTCACGGCCTATGATACGCTCTCTGCAGAGCTTTCGAAGTACAGCGAGGAACTCGCTTCCAAGGAGCATATCATCGTCGGAACGAAGATAGACGAGGATGGTACCGAGGAGAGATTCGAGGAATTGAAGGCGAAGTACAGCGATACTGTTGTTCTTCCTCTCTCGATCTACCGCGATGACCTCATGCCTGATCTCAAGAAGAATCTTCTCCGTCTCTCGGGAGAGAAGAAGGAAGATGGGTTCACATCTAGGATGGATACGGATGCCCATTACAGAGACGAAGCTTAAGACCGCGCTTTTAGGGGGAACATTCAATCCTGTCCATCTGGGGCATGTGCACCTCTTTCATGAGGCATACGAGAAAGCGGGTATACAGCGTCTCGTGCTTATTCCAGCATATCTGAGCAATTTCAAAAGAGAATCTCATCCGGTGTCATTTGAAGACAGGGCGGAGATGCTCCGTCTTGCAATCGAGGATTACCACTCGCTCTATCCGGAGGATGAGCTTTCGATAGAGGTGTCTCTTTTCGAGGGAGAGAGGAAGGGAATAAGCTACACATCCGAAACGATAAAGGCATTCTTCGATGAATATGAGGATGAGGGGAAGGTTAATTTCATAATCGGGGATGATATCATCGCGAAATTAAGCTTCTGGCATGATTTTGAGTATCTCAAGGATCATGTGAGATTCCTCTGTTTCACTCGTTTCGGTACAATGGAAAATGATTCCGGTGCAGATGTCGTTTTCATAGAAAGCAGCATCTATCATGCATCGTCGTCTGAAGTGAGGGCCGGTGATATGTCGATGCTCTCTGAAAGGGTTGGTGAATATGTCAGGGATAATAAGCTATACGGAGCTTGAGGCAAAGGTTAAATCGATGATAAAGCCATCCCGCTTCACTCACTCTGAAGGGGTCGTGGAAATGTCTCGGTTCCTTGCAGATAGATTCAATCTTGATAAGGACATAGCTTCTTATATCGGCATATACCACGACGCATATCGCTATTCATGTGACGAGTCCACTCCAGATTACTGCAGAGAACATGGAATGGAAGTCTTTCCGGAGGAAGAGAAGAGCCCTATGCTTCTTCATGGAGCCCTTGCGGCGATTCATTTTCCAGAAGACGCTGAAGGAGAAGTTCCTGAGTTCTATAAGACAGCTGTTCGTCATCATACGCTCGGACATAAGGAGATGGGGCCATATGGAGCTATTCTCTATATCGCGGATTACGCTGAGAAAGGCCGTAAGCATCTTGATGATAATGAAAGACAGCATATTCTCTCGCAAGCCACACTTGAGGATATGATAATCGTCATAATGGATGCGCAGCGTAAGTACTTTGAGAAGGAAGGCATAAAGGAAGCTGAGGTTTCCACTGAGCTTTATGATTATATAAAGCAGGGAGGAAGACTTGCGTAGATTGCTTATTATCCTTCTCTCTATTATGATGCTTGTCTCATGCTCAGATGAAAGGAGTGCAATCATTTCATCTGAAGATGGGGCTGAGATATGGATTGCAGCATCCGATGAAGTCGTGGTAATCACGTCTTCCCGGAACATGCAGTCAGAGCTTGAGGAGCTTTCGGGGCAGGATGCAGGATCTGCGCTCTCCGAGCTTTTCGGTATCGATGATCTCACCACAGTTGATGCTGAGTCATTCAGAAAGAGAAGGGAGATGCTCCTTCTTCTTGCTGATGTGACTGATAGAAATGCTTATGATGCGAGGGTTTTCTATGACAGGGATCTGGAGGATACGGTCTTCTTCTCCAATCTCTCGGAGCTCTCATCATCATTCGATGACTTCCTTTCCGATGAGGTTATAAAGGGAAGGAAGAAGTGCAGGGAATACCGGATGGAGAGAATTCTTCCTTCTCTGTCCACATACGATGATGTGAAGGTATTCGTATCGAGATGGAAGGAATCTATTATTGAAAGGATTGAAAATAAATGAAGGAAAAGACAAGAGAGGATGCAGAGCGTCTCAAGACATATCTTGAGGATCACAAGTGCACCGATGTAATAGCAATTGATGTATCTGAGGAATGCACATGGACAGAGTGCTTTGTAATCGGCACGGTATCCTCAGTAGGACACCTCAGGGGTGTTGTCCATCAGATATGGGATGAGATCAACGAGATCGGTCTTTCTGTGAACAACAGACATAAGTCTCCTGAGACAAGCGGCTGGGAGCTTATCGACTGCGGTGATATCGTGATACATCTCATGAGTGCAGAGCTCAGGGAATTCTATAACCTCGAGAAGCTCTGGAAGGCTACGGAGAATCTCGCCTGATATGTCCGATAAACGCGCAGAGAAGATAAACGAGGAAATCGAGCGCCAGCTTGAGGAGCGTGGTTATGTTGCTATTCCCGATGTCCTTATTGGCATCGGGATGCTTCCAGAGTCCAAATACAACGAGTGGAAGAAAGGCAACCTCAGATGTCTTGAGGATGGATGCTCAGCAGATCTCTCGAAGCTTCATAACGTACTTAAAGCAGTTAAGTCATATGCGGAGGAGAATGGTCTCAAGCCATCTGTTGTAAGATACAACGCAGAAGCAAAAGGTGCTCTTCCCTTACGATTCACGATGAGCAACGATCCCGTTCGTGAAAGACTTTACTCAACTCATTACCTCGATCCCTGGCAGGCTCAGGAGATAAGAAGAGGAAGAAGAAAGTAATGTAGTGCACTGGAAAACCCAGTGCATTTCTTTTGTACTACGAAAAATTTAAATTGCTTTCAACTGATATGAAAACGGAGTTTAGCCCCCGTTTTTATCTCTAAACTCCCATTTCGCTTCGTTTAGTCGCAATTCAAAGAGATTTTATTGAGTTGAGATGTGTAAAAACAGATATGGTAGGAACAGGGCTCCTTATAAAGGAACCCTGTTCCTCTGGTATCAAAATACGACAATTTAAGGAAAGAATGAATATACAGGGGTATGGGGATATCTATAGAAGAGAAGCAATATCATTGATACATTATCATTCATGAGAAGCAAGGTCCTTGGTGACAGAAAGTTTGCCTCCGTTCCTTTTATGTTCAGTGCAAAAGAGGATGAGGAGAATCCTTCATCATTCGGACTTCTCTTCATTGCTGAAGATGGCATCATGTATCATTACGGCTTTTCGATAAAGTCGAGAACTATAGAATCAGAATGGCTTATTGTATATTACACAAAGCGGCCATCGATGCTTTTTGAAAGATACAAAGATGAAACAGGGAAGACAGTATTTTCTTTTGGTCAGCAGTTCAAGAAGACAACGGAAAACGGAGGTCGTTTCCTTTCCTTCATCTCTCAGGGCTTGTCTGATGATTGTCTTTTCATTACAGAAGCTGCAGCTCGTGGTGTAATTGCATGTTTGGAAGTCGTAAGGTGGTTCCAGAACAAGCTTGTCATCATCCCCGCAGGTGGGGTAAGGCATGGCTTGAATCCTCTGTTTAGGAATACCGAAACAGAATGAGCGAGAGATTCCGCAGTTTCGGTTTCGATCTTAATTCTCTTTCAGTGAAAGAAGAGAAGCTCAATCTCTCAGGTTTCGATAAGAAGCCTGATATCCTTGATAAAGGTGAGACTGTAACAGGTTTTCCACGTACTCTTGGCGCTGTTCAGATGCGGCAAGATGGTGAGATCTATGAACTTTATCTCCGCTATCTTCATAAGAGAGCCGACGGTAACGAGGTATCAATGCCGGCTGAATCCGGTTCAGGAGGCTTCAGAAGACTCCTTGAACTTTTCTCCGAATTCGATGGCACATCCAATAAGGTGATATTCATCGATGAAATAGAGAACAGCCTCCATCCGCTGCTTCTTGAAGGATTCATCCATAATGTACTGGAGTCAAATCTTGAAAATAGCGGACAGCTTGTATTCGTGACACATGACACGAACATACTCAATTTTGATTTCATCCGATCCGATGAAATACAATTTGCAGAAAAAGATAGTGAATGGGCCACGCATCTTACGGGGCTCGCTGAATATAAGGATATTGCTGATCTTAATATCGAAAATGGATATCTGAAGGGAAGATTCGGTGCAATTCCTATGATTCCATTTGATATCAGGAGTAAGTAATGCATACAAGAATTCCCAAGGTATACACGAATGGCCTTCCTCGGGCTCATCGTGATTCACGTCTGTTTCTCATTGCATGTGAAGGCGAGAAGACAGAGTTCCAGTATTTCTCATTCCCGTTCCTTGTCCATCCGAGAGTGAAGATCAAAGTCATACGTTCAGATGAAGGTGCTTCATCCCCGACCTATGTCCTTGATAACCTACGTAAACTCATTAAGGATGTCAGGCGGGAATATGATCTAAAACCTTCTGATAGATTCTGGCTTGTGATAGACAGAGATAGATGGGACCTCTATGAGCAGATAGATAAAGTAATAAATAAGAGAATAGGTAATAAGCCTGTTAACGTAGCTGTAAGCAATCCATCTTTTGAGCTGTTTCTCTATCTTCATTTCAATGATCTTCCTGATAAACCAATAGAAAGATCTTCTGATATGGAGGCTCTTCTTCGTAAAACCATAGGTGGCTACTCAAAGAGAAATCTCCGAGAAGAAGATTATATCAACGGATATAAAGATGCAGTCAGAAGAAGCCTTCTGTCTTCCCATGACAGTTTCGGTATCCCTGTAAATCCTGGAACAGATGTAGGAAAGATTCTGAATGAGATACAGGAGAATGTTCCGAAAAGAAGAAATCAAAGCATCCGATAGCCTTAAAAAATAAAATTTCTTAGAAAAGGGAGGGTGTTTTAGAAACGTAAAATGCCCACTTTCCTTATGTAAATTGAATGAACACCTTCAAAAACCATAATCAATAATTTGTCATTATGTTTGATATCTGACTGAAAATGAATAAATGACTTATTTTGAATAGAAATTTTCAATACACACCCCCTTTTGTAAAAATAAACATAATTATTATAAATTAAAATTAATTATCTTTTTATTTAAATACAGTTAAAAATCGCAAATTATATTTAATATTTAAATTTATTCGATTTATAAAACAT
>JADIMF010000148.1 GCA_017694915.1 Candidatus Ornithospirochaeta stercoravium | reverse complement strand
GTGTGAATAATGGTTTTAATCTGGTATCCATACCAAGATGATAAGCCTTCTGTCGGAAAAATACATTATAAAATTTCTGAATTGCTCAGTTTTCAACAAGAACGACAGCAATAGCGCTTATCGCATTGCCTTTTCCTGTTTCATCGAGGCCTTCATTGGTTTTTGCCTTTATGGAAACTCTGTCGATATCAATGGAAAGAACTTCTGCGATTCTTTCCCTCATCGCGGTTATATAAGGTCTCAGCTTTGGTTCCTCAAGCGTAATCGATGAATCTATATTGATGATTCTCGCACCAGTGTATTCCACTGCCTGCTTCAGCAGCTGAAGACTGTCAGCATCCTTATATCGTTCATCAGAAGGGGGGAATAATGTCCCGATATCTCCCTTAGCACAAGCTCCGAGGATTGCATCTATTATTGCATGGACAAGTACATCCCCGTCAGAATGAGCATCTTCTCCTTTGCTATATGGTATCTCAACTCCGCCGAGGATCAGAGGCCTTCCTTCTATAAGACGGTGAATATCATTCCCAATCCCGATTCTCATCATCGCTCCCCATGCTGATAAGCTCTCTCATCCGTCTTGAAGCCGCTGCGCTTTTCCTCCCTTCATCTCTTTCCCTTATATATTCCTCTGCCTGAGCTTCTGCATCTGGTATGTCAGATGCGAAAGTAATCTTCTTATTATCCGGATCACCTTTTGAGATGGTGCATTTATAACCTGCTTTTATGAAGAGGGTAGCATCGTCATCAGCCTCGAATCCCGGGAACTTGTCGTAAGCATCGAGTATCTGCTCTTTCAGGAAAATCTGGGGTGTCTGAACTGTTATGAGGGATGAACGGTCAACGCTTTCAGCAATGAGGCCATCGTTTCCGAGTTTTTTCACAGCATCCGTTATTCTCAGAGCAGGGATTGCTCCTCCTGTTATGGTTGCGGCAGCAAGAGTTGAGATGATAAGCTTTTCGGTCACGAACGGTCTTGCTCCATCATGGATTGCAATGTAATCGAAAGGAATCTCAACAAGATTCCGTAGCTCATTGAGGGCATTCTCGACAGATTCCTTTCTTGTCATTCCTCCCTCTGTGATGAGAAGCGGAATCGATGAGATATCTGCAAGATCCTCAAGCGCGACGACAGTCTCATCCTCTGCACCTTTTGGGCATGTGACAACAACTGCTCTTAATCCGGGAACAGAGTAAAATGGACGCAGTGCGCTTGAAAGCACAGTGTGTCCGTCAATTCTGAGATATTCTTTCTTTACAGCTTCCTTCTGGTTCTTTGAAAAACGCGTGGAAGAACCAGCTGCAGTGAGTACTAATGCAAATGGTGGTATCATTTCTCGAGTTTCGCGAAGATTTTCTTCTTGATTTCCTCCGTGCCTATTCCTAACACAGATGATGTCTCATCTACAAGAATTGAAAGCGCATTATCATAGAGCTTACGTTCCTGAACAGGCAGTTCCTTGACCTTAGAGCGCCTGTAAAGGGAATTCACGACAATCGCGATAGAAGCAAGTGAGCCGTCCTTCATAAGCTCCTGATTCTTCAGAAGTCGCTGCTTCCAGTCGAGACCTCTGGTCTCTTTCTTTTCAGAAAGGGAAGAAATCGCCTTCTTTGCTTCTGTAACTGTCGCTAAATGCCTTAGCCCCAGGGCCGAGGCATTTTCTACAGGCAAGAGCACATCCATATCAGAGGCAGCAATGCCTATGCGGTAGTATTCTCTTTCTCTCCTTTTTTCGCATGAGATTATGGAGCCTACCCCCTGAAGAGGGTAAACAACTGCATCTCCTACTCTGAATACTGCGTTATCTGTGCTCATAGTTAAATTGTACCATCTCACGGCACGATGTCAAAACGAAATAATAATGAAATGCAGTGTCGATTATCGTGCCATTTTTGTTTTCATCTCGCTATTTTCAGCGTGACTGTACCTGTATTATTTGCTCCCTTCATATAGAAATAGCCGTAATCGATGAAGAATCTGCTGTCGAGACTGATTGAGTGCTTTTCAGCATTCACCATGATGGATGTGAATCCTTTTCCATTGGTGTTAGGAGCCATGACATAGAATCCCGGAGTCGTATTCACAGTGCTGTTCGTACATAATCGTTGCTTCTGTGATATAACTACAGCAAGTTGGGTGAGAATACATATCATTGTCATCTTGCTTATCGATGGGTGCTTGCTGGAGAAATGAAAAAGAAAAGCTGATTGTGGAGGTGGAGTATGTTGGTAGTCGTGAGAAAGCCCCCTATTGAATTCAGTATTAAGGGAACAGTGCCGGAAAAACTCATCAGAAATCTTGTCCGGGAATACGGTCCTGACAACGTAAGTATGGAATATGATGACATGATGAATGCTATGGACATGGACTGGTTCAAGGAAGAATCTGCTAAGGATACTCCGGGTAGAACTCTGCGTTTTTATCGTAAGCTTGCCGGAATGACGCAACCTGAGCTTGCAGCTAAGCTTGGAACGACCAAACAGATCATATCAAACATGGAGAATGACAAAAAGCCTATAAGCCGTATGATGGCTCATAAGCTTGCTGAAATCTTTGATGTGCCTGCCGCAAGATTCATATAATCTGGAGTAGGAACATAGAAATTGTTTCATCCTATCTCCTCGATGAAGGAGATATAATCAAGGGAACTGAGAGCTTCTATGATCTCACTGTGTTTCTTGTATTTCCTCAGCTCCTCGCTGCTGATCGTGAAAGCCACTGTGTATACACTCATTCCAGAATTGAGGTATGCGGGATTTAGTTCGATATCATCAATTCTCATTCCAAGACGACGTATGGTAGTTGAGAAGCTTTCAAGGTCATTCTTGCTTCTCAGCTCAAGATGAACCTCGAAATGATTCGATTTGTTCCTCATATAGCTTTCGAGTGTCGCAAATAATGTGAGGGTGCAGAGAAGGGCGATGAAAGAGAGAAGAGCAAGGATATACAAACCCATTCCGACTGCGATTCCAAGAATGCAGCATGCCCAGAGGGAAGCAGATGTGGTAAGTCCTCTCAGCTGTCCTTTTGAGCTGAAGAAGATGGATGGGCATGAGATTATCGCGACGCTTATTATCACAGCAGGAATAATCCATCCCGAAATGTATCCTGCTCGCAGAAGGTAATCTTCTATAATCGCGGCTGTTGTCGATGCCAGCGATACGACGATGAATGTCCTCAGGCCAGCAGAATGTCTTTTACTAGACCTCTCATATCCTATTATTGCAGAGATGATGAGGGATATGATGATTCTAGTAGCAACGGAAGCTGTGGAAAGTTCAGATGAATGAGATCCGAGAAGATTGAGATAATATGCCATGTTCAGTTCCTCCTGTGCATCGCAAGCATTGAAGCCAATTGTGCTTCAGCCGCTTCCTGAAATGCCTGTTCCTCTTCTGTGACTGAATCCGAGGAGATATCCTCTTGTATTGCCTGGATCCTCTGTATAAGAAGCTCGACTGCATTCATTCCTTTCGCTTCTGTTCCCAGCGCTTCATCTGGTACAGCTTCTTCAAGCTTTGACGGATATGACTTCGAGAGGTACAGGGAAAGTTTTGCGCACCCAGGTCCGAGAAGTTCATAAAGTACGCTGGATGCCAGTATGATTGTCTCAAGAGCTTCACCCGCTTCTCCTCCCAGCGTTCTGGCGCCGAGTGCTGCAAGTCCTATAGCGACACCGGCCTGCGGAATCAGGGCAAGTCCCAGATAGTTCCTTATTTCCTTACTCCTCTTTGTTGCTATGCTTCCTAAAAATGCTCCCGCATATTTTCCTGCAATGCGTGAAAGGAAATAACAGATTCCGATGGCAAGTAGCGATACGCTTCCAAGTACTGCAGATGATCCTGTGAGCATATCGAGCTTGAATGCGAGACCGGATCTAATGAAGAACAGCTGAAGGATGGGTGGGGTGAAGTAATTAAGCTGTCTGAAGAGCTTGTCATCTTCCGTGATGTTTATATATACCGTTCCCATTGCCATGCATCCGAGAAGGGGGGATACATCCAGAAGCGCACATATCCCGCAGAACGCGAAGAGAAGCGATACGGAGATTATCAGACGATTGTCATCTGATCGCTTTGTGGTCATGAGAAAACGCAGGATCACTCCGAAAAGGCTTCCAAGGAGGAATACTCCTATATTCACGGCAATAGGAATCATCACACTTGTGATATCCATTGAATTCCCAGTGGATAACGCAACAGCCAATGATATGGCTACGCTGTATTCGACAAGACCGACAGCATCATCAAGTGCTACAACCTGCAGCAGTGTATTCACGAAATCACCACGGGCACCAGTTTGTCTTATCGTCATCATCGTTGAAGCTGGAGCTGTTGCAGATGCAAGCGCTGCAAGCACTATGGAGAATGCAAGGTTTATACCGAGGATAAAATACGTGACTACGAATACAGCAAGAGAAGCTATGAATGCTTCGAAGATTGTCAGCACGACCATTTTCATCCCATTTTTCCTCAGAGTGGAGAAACGGAAGAATTCCCCAGTACTGAATGCTATGAACGCAAGAGCGATATCCGAAAGGAAATCCATATTATCTATGACAGTTACAGGTATCAGATCCATGCAGTATGGACCAATCAGGATGCCTGTAAGTATGTATGCTGTCACATTCGGCAGATGGAAACGCTTTGTGATTCTCGTCATCGCAAAGCCCAGGAAAAGCATCAGTGCAATCGAGATGATTACAGATGCAATATGATTGGAGAACATCGCGCTCCTGATGATCTGGTTCATCCGATTACCTCCTTACTTGTTTTTTTGTTACAGCATGATAAACTTGTATTTGCTATAAAGTAAAATTATTTTTTATTTCATTTTGATAAATAAATTTTATTAAGGATGGAGATATGCTGAGTACCAGAACAAAGACCCTTATTGCAGTTGCGGATTACAGGAATTTCACTAAAGCGGCTTCAGTGTTGTGTCTGACACAGCCTGCGGTGAGCCATCATATAAGTCAGCTTGAGGATGAACTTGGCGTATCTCTATTCATCAGAAAGAAGAATGGGCTCGAATTGACTCCCGAAGGGGAGATAGTCGTACGATATGCTAGAAGAATGAATGTTCTGTATAATAAGCTCAGAAAGGAGCTGACGGATATCGAGAAACAGCCGGCAAAGTTATGTGTGGGGATCACTCATACTGCGGAAAGCAATCTCACTACAGAAGCACTCGCCAGATGCAGCAGTGAAGCAGATGGTTTTAGTATTATGGTTGTTACTGATACGATAAATAATCTTTATAATAGATTGGAAAATTACGAACTTGATCTAGCGATTGTTGAAGGAACCGGCAGTCCTCAGTCATTCAGTTCGCTTGTGTTGAATACTGATTTTCTTGTTTGTGTTATGTCTTCTGAAAACCATCTCTCAGGAAATGCAATGATAACGCTTTCAGAATTGAGAAATGAGCCGATGATCCTCCGCCTTCCATCATCAGCAACGCGTATCCAGTTCGATTCAGAACTGAGAAATCTCGGAGATGCACCTGAAAATTACAACATAATCCTTGAAGTCGATAATATTGCAACGATAAAAGATCTTGTTAAGAAGAATCTCGGAATATCTGTCCTTCCGCAGAGCGCATGTCAGAAAGAAATAAGAAAAGGCAACCTTATCGCACTTCCTATCGAGAACCTCAGCATGGCTAGAGAGACAAGGATTGTTTACAACAAGGATTTCTCAAGAATGGACATTCTGCAGACGATAACAGCAGCATACAGGGAGACTGTGAGAAGGTATCAATGAAGTACTAAAAGGTAATTTTCGAGAAATAAAAAATCCCTTGACAATCTACTGGGGGGGGGTAGGCTGATGCTAGCAAATTGTCGGAGGATTTTATGAAAAAATGCTTGATTATTGTCCTTGCTGTACTTATGAGTTTGACAGCATGTACCAATAGAACTCCTATCTGGATTTTACCTCCAGGTGTTCTTTATCCTGATAATGAACCTGCACCAGAACCATGTAAGCACCTTGAGCTTGAAGCAACCGATTGGTTTGATGATGGGCAACACTATCCGAGTGCTGGTAAATGCAAAAGCTGTGGTGAATCGGTTACTCGCACTTCAATTGAAATCGGAACAGCAGAAGAACTTGCTACATTAGGAGAGGATCTTAGCAAATTCTATGACATTGGATGTTATACAATCTCAATTATTGATGATATTGATATGTCAACAGAGAAAGAATGGCCTTACATTAATTTGGATGGATCCAAGGTCCCTTATAACAAGAAAGATTTTGTAGTTAACGGCAATGGACATTCTATAAAGAATCTTTCTACTGGTGATACTACTACTACGCAGAATAGTGGATTCATTGCTAACATATGGAGTGCAGTTACGCTTGAGATCAATAATCTAACTTTGATAGAAGCAACTGTAACTGCAGATAGTGGAAGCAGTAATGGTGTTGGCGGTTTTATTGGCTATATGCAAGCAACTGAGTCAGTAAAACTCAATAACTGTCATGTAATTGATTCAACCATTTCTGGTGGACATTGGACAGGTGGAATTTATGGATATGGTGCAGGATATTCTGGGAAAGATGGTCCTGTATTCACTAACATCTTAATTGAGGGATGTTCTGTTGAAGGTACCAATATTTCATCAATAAATGCTTCAACAGGTGGTATCATGGGGCATGCAGGAGGCGATAAGGATACAGCCATCACTGTTGAAAATACAAAAGTCATTGATTGTGAAATCACGTCAACAGGAAACAAAGAAGGCGATATTAAAGCTGGCAATATACTTGGAACAAACGGTATTGGTGATACAGTATTGAAGAATGTGACATTTGAAAATAATGATGTTACGTCAGATGATACTGTTGTTACCGAAGCATATGGTCGTCTCGAATTTGGTACCAATAATGATGGTTCTCTTACTATTGATGATGTGAAGATTTCTGGTTAATAAGAGACTATCTGAAGTTTGATTGTATCCTCCTTTGTCATCTGAGGAGGATATTCTTTTTCTTTTCTTGCTGTTTTCGCTTTGATTACCAGCTATAATACTTTTTATGGACAGAAATCTTAGGAAAGCTGGAGTACTTCTCCATATAACATCGCTCCCTTCTGATT
>JADIMF010000021.1 GCA_017694915.1 Candidatus Ornithospirochaeta stercoravium | reverse complement strand
TATAAATACCATTCATTCTCATAGCAATATGTCCCCTTCTCCCCGGTTTCAAGATCCGGATCAAGGAGCGGGGAATAATAAATACCATCTCCCATCTGAGAAGGATCCCCTGTTACATGGATTGCCGCTGTGGTGTAATTATCCGGAAAGACAGAGATACACAGTTCCCCTTGCCGCGGATCTGCATTGAAATCGCCTGCAGCGACTGCAAGTCCATCACATCCATCCATAAGTTCCCTCAGAAACAAAGCTTCCTGATACCGTTTCTCTTCCCCACCGTCGACATGGCTTGTGAAATGGACACCGAATATGTGGATGATCTCACCGGAAAAACTGAAAGCAAGTTCAAGAAACGGCCTTGAATCATCAACTGCATGGATTTCTGCTGATAAAGGCTCCTTCCTTGATATAAAACCAACAGCCAGATTACCCTTTTCCCTCGGTTCTGCAAGTCCATAGTAGAGGAACCCCTTCTCTTTCAATCCAGCTTCCAGGAGATCCTCAAGCACTGCGATGCTCTCTACCTCCTCCAGGATTATCACATCGGAAGAGGAATAATATTTACCCAGAAGAACAGCCGTCTCCCTGATGCGGGTGTAATATGCCTCCCCATCGTAGCCATCATGATGGGAAAAACCATCGAATTCAGTACCATCATCATAGGCATCGAAGAAAGCATAAGCATTATACGTTGTTATGGTGAAATAAGATTTCCCTGCCGGCTGATGGCAGGAAAGCAGAGCAGATAAAAATAAGGACAGAAATAGAAGTCTCATACTCTTCTATACGCATTCTGTCCTTATTATTGTCAGGAAAAAACGGCTCTTCGGGCATGAATGTGGGTAATCTGTCATAGCGAAATACTCCCTAAGATACTTGCTTCAAATGAATTGGACGATTAGGAAGAGGTATCCTGATGTCAGAGCATACAAGATAAATCATATCCATCAGGGAATCGATGTTACGGAAGCCGTATGCCTTCCTTATGATGAGCTTGATCTTGTTGTTCGTAGCTTCAATCCTAGCGTTGCTGAGGCCATATCTGATTGTGTTGAGGATGAACTCCTGATTGCGCTTTATCTTCCTTGCCAGTTCCTTGAATGACTCTATCCGTGAATGCGAAGCCCTCCATCTCCACTTGTCGAGCAGCAGCCGTGCCTCATCCACATCATGGGACTTGAGGATCATCCTGAGCTTCTCCTTCATGTCATAGGCACGGTAATAGCGTCCGTTGTCCCTTCTGATCTCCTCAAGCTTCATCCTCTGGCTCTCAGTAAGGTTCTCAGGAGCCTTGCCGACCGCATAGGCCGAGCCCTTTATGGAGTCGGCCTTGTTCTTGGCAAGCTTTATAGCTCCTGCATCCTTATCATCTGTCCTGGGCCTTCCACGCTTCACTTCCTTGCCTTTCCTGAGCTCTGCAAGCTCCCTGCGTGCAGCATTCCATTCCTCGAGCCTGACAGCATCCAGCGCATCCATGGCCCATTCGACGACATGAAAGGAGTCCATGCATCTGACGCAATCAGGCGTATACTCATTCACGCAGTCTGTGATCCATCTCGCACCATCTCCAGTAACGACCTTTATGGATGCACGCTGCTCTTCTGAGAGTTCGCTGTAAAACTCTTCCAGCACAGCCTTTCCATGCCCTTCATGGACCCACACTACGCTGTCCGTATCGTGGTTGACGATTACCGTGATGTACCTGTACCCCTTACGGTAGCTTGTCTCATCGAGCCCTATGTTCACAAGCCCGTCAAGCCTTGCCTTTATGTCTGGCTCTATGTCATGAAGTGCCCTGGATACGCATCTTCCCACAGTCTTCCAGTCTATCCTCATGAACTCGCATACAGCGCTCTTCGATATGCATGTGGCAAGCCATGCAACCGTCCTGTCGAAGTCCTTGGTGAATGAACTCCCTTCATAGGCCCAGGAAACAGATGGAGAGAGTACTCCGTGCTCCGGGCATTCAATCCGCACAGCCTCCGATTCTATCTCCAGGATGATCCCTCCAAGATCAAGTGATCGCCATCTGCGTATCACTCCTCTGCGATCATACCCCGGGCACTTCCTCCCGCACTTAGGGCACCGGGATGAGCTCTTCTTGTTCAGCCTTGCCTGTACCACAAGGTGCATCTGTCCCTTCTTGTCCTGCTTGAAAACCGGATTGCAGAACGTTGCATCGTTGACATTGAGGAGCTTTCTCAGCAATGTGTTCACATAAGAAGCCATTCTCTTTTCTCCTTGGCAATTGGTTTTGTCACTAATCACCTTAGAGAATCTGAATGGCTTTTTTCTATATCCTTGGCTTTCTATCTCAGGCTTCTTCTACCCACACTTATGCACGAAGCCTCACTTTTTTTGATAGTTCCATGAGTGGAACTCCAGAAGCAACTGTAGAAATAACTGCTGCTTATGCTTCTTCCTATGCTTTCTCAAGCGTGGAATTCTTTGCTAGTTCTGATTCAGGACCAGCAACTCAACAATAAATATAGCCGATGGTGCTAATGATGCGATTCTTAATATGGAAATAGGTGATAGAGCTGAGCGGTCCATTGATTTTTATCTGAATACAGATATTGCGGATTTTGATATTAGCAGTATTGAAATCGATGATACTGTCACATTCTACTTCAACAATGTGCAAACAGAACTGTAAGTTTTAAGTTGCTTTGTTTTTGCCAATGCCTGGATATGCCTCGCATTGGCTTTTCTTTTTTCTGACATAAATCATGGTTTGTTGCGTATTAATGATAGAGAGGAAATATGGACAGATTCATTGATATACGGTTGTGGGAAAGAATCAGGAACGCAAATCTTGCCGAGGATTTTGCCTTTGATATCGGCTTTTCCCGTAACAAAGAGGGGGTAGGCTTCATGCTTAGGACCATACTTGGCTTGGAGGATATTTCCATAGAGAGTGTGGAGACACAGAAAAGCCTTAAGAATCCTTTTGGGCATTCTGCCGTCTTTGACATTTTCGCCCGCGACAGCAAAGGTAATCTTATTGATGTCGAGATGCAGAGACAGGCTGAAGGTTGGAAGAAACTTTCGAAGCGGATGGCACTATATTCTGGGCTTTTGACACTTCTATCATTAG
>JADIMF010000147.1 GCA_017694915.1 Candidatus Ornithospirochaeta stercoravium | reverse complement strand
CCGAGAAATGGAACTATGAAAAGAATAGGAAGACCCATAACGCTATGATAGCAGAAAAGGAAAAGGGGCCGAAGCCCCTTATATCATAGAACGAGAAGACTGAAGACGAGCGTGAAGAGCGCCACAGTCTCTGCGATACCGATTACGATGAAGTAGTTCGCCGTACCCTTACCTGTCTCCGAAAGAGCATCACAGGCAGCTGCTGCGATCTTTCCCTGGAACCATGCAGAAATACCGATTGCAAGACCTGCAAGTATTCCTACTGCACAGCAAAGCGTCGGTGAAACACCGCTTTCGAAAGCCGAGCGGATGAATGTCATAAGCAGAAATCCGTAGATGGTCTGCGTAAGAGGTGCACCTGCAAAACCGACGAGAATGAACGGTGCAGGCTTTCCTGCAGCGTAGCATTTCTTCCATCCACCGACTGCGCTCTGTCCTGCGCAGCCTGTGCCGAATCCGGATCCGAGAGCGGAAAAGCAGAGAGCACATGCCATTCCAAGATAAGCCAGATTATCCATATCATCTCCTTAGCTGTTTTCAGCAGCTTTGTCATTAACCATTTTCCTGAATGGTTCATAATTGTATCCAGACCACTCCATTCCGAGCGCTCCAGAGAATTCCAGAAGGTTGAGTCTGATGCCGTGAACGACAACAGAGAGCATTCCCATTACAAGATTGAGAGCATGTCCAAGCACTATTATAAGTATGCCGACGGGAATCAATGCTCCGTGAAGCATTCCTCCTGCCATGCCATTGAACGACTGAGCTATGGCAAGAGATGCCATACCGACTGCGAAAAGACGGATATAGCTCATTATATTCGAGAAGCATGAAATCGTATCGAGGAACGTCGTGAAGAAGCCGGCAAGCCCAGCCTTGAGTCCTGTTATGAAGCTTATGCCAGGCCCCTGTCCCGAGAAAACGCAGACAAGGATGAATCCAGTCACGATACCGCCTATGATCAGATTGAACGGTACAGCCTCACCTATGACAAGATAAAGAGCCATAAGATAGAGCATAACGACATCGATGAACCATCCAGCTTCCGCAATCAGCGAGATATCTCTGTTCTTCGCCTTCGTTATTATGTTTATCACCCTTGCAAGACCGAGCTGCACAGCACCGAGAATAAAGCAGAACTTCATCAGCATGTTCTGTGCCCATACGGGATCTACACCGACAACCGCAGGGAAGTTCGTTATCGCGGGGATTATAGGTATCTTCAGGAATGGCAGGGCCTCAAGGACAGCCTCTGAACCGAACCATGTACCTGTAAGCGTTCCCCATATTATCGTCACAACGGAGAGTACATAAAGAAGGATATTCACATCCGAAGGCTTCTTCGACTTCACATGCATCAATATTGCAATGATGAGGAACACAAGCCCGTATCCCGCATCTCCTATGATCATCGCAAAGAAAAGAGCGAAGAAAAGAAGGAAATACGATGAGATATCATACTCATGGTAACCGGGAACGGTACCAAGAATATCGAATATAGGCTTTATTATCCGCGTGAATCCCTTGTACTTCACAAGTGTCGGAGGGTTATCATCATCGCCAGGATCATCGATCATATATGCCCACGCATTGCTTTCCGCATGCTTTCTGAATCTCTTCTCGGCATACTCCGGAATATATCCTGAAAGATAGATTATATCGCTGCCGGCAATCGTTGAGCTAACGCGCTCTAATGTTATCCTCTCATCTTCCTTTTTGAGGAACGCATCGTAGGCAGGAACATAACAGCCTGCTTCGCAAATTCTCTTTCCGATTTCCGCAAGCTCCTTCTCATCTGAAAGAATCTCCGCCGCAATGGAAGCAAGTGATGACCCAGGAAGCGCTATTTCCGATGCGCCAGCGTCGGAAGGAAGCTTATCATAAAGGACTGCTATGGCCTTTGCCTTACCATCATACTTCACAGGAATATAGAAGATATCGTCTCTTTCCCTGAGCCTCTCTTCTTCCTTTTTCCCTATCGTATAGAGATAAAGAGGGATTCCATCATCAGCAAGCCTTCTGACAGCGTCGGGATCGAAATCCCCAAGCCCTCTGATTCTATCACGCTCATTTTTAAGCTCGACAAGGCGGGATTTGAGTCTCTCCTCATCTTCCGTATCCTTAAGGATAGCCTGATGCAGACGCTCGAAATCCTTTCCCTCTACTACAAGCTTCCTCTTGTCTTTCTTATCTCCACGTTCAATGAGCATCTGACGGATACGGACATACTCGCCCCTCTCCTTCTCCATTTCATCAAGACGCTGTGTCTTCATGACGAGGTCGGAGATGTGCATCACTCCTTCTTCCCTGAGAGAAAGAAGAAGTTCCTGTTTTCTCGATCCTTCAGCAAGGACCGTAACCTTCTTCATCTTCTCTATCATCAGCTCACCTTCACAAGTTTCTTCTTCGAGATCTTTCCTCTGACAACAGCAGCAGTCTGCTGATCCTGGAGATATATACCTATAACCCTTATATTCTCCTTTGCCTCAGGAATCTTCACCTTCTCGAAGAGGTTCACTCTCTGCGTTGTCGTTCTGAGCTCTTTCGACAGAAGCTCAATGCGCTCTTCCAGCGTCGCAACAAGCGCATCATATTTTGCTATATCCTTCAGGGCATCAAGCGCTCTATCAACCCAGAGAGGATAATACGAAAGATCATATACAACGGGCTTGAATACAAGCTCCTTGAAAACAGGAACAGATACTCCCGCTATATTCCCCGTCTCCTTCTCGATACGGTCTATCACAACAAGCTTCTCAATGGACTTCTCTTCGGGAAATGCAGCATTGCCACCATAGACAGCTATCCATGAAGATAGCTTTCCGATGGCTTTCTGCTGCTCTTCCTTCAGCTTCTCGATTTCATTCTGGGCTTCCCTTATGACCACCTGAAGCTGTTGTTTCTTAAGCTGGAGAGTCGGAAGATAGCGCTGGAACTGGCGCAGTGCGTCCTTCTGCTTCTTCTGCTCGTTCTTCGTCAGCTTTATTCCCATCTCTTCCTCACTTAGGCCAGTATTCGGAAATAAGATCAGAACGAAGTCCTGTCTCATTAGGCTCGAAGCATTCTGCAAGGATCTTCCATCCAAGATCGAGAGCATCCTCAAGAGGAATATTCACGGAAAGATCCATCAGCTTCTCCTCGAACATCGCACCATACTTCAGAAGCTTCTCATCCCAGTCAGACATCATGAATCCCATGGAACGCTTCTCCATTGAATCCTTATACGCCGAGTACAGCTTAATCATGCCGTCCATAAGCGCACGATGATCAGGGCGCGTATCCTTGTTGACGTTCTGCTTGAGACGCGAGAGGGATCCGAATGGCTCGATATGGCCATTTCTCAGGTAATACTGTCCCTCTGTGATGTATCCAGTGTTGTCAGGGATAGGATGCGTGACATCATCACCAGGCATCGTGGTTACACCGAGAATCGTAAGGGAACCTGCACCTTCGAAATCGACAGCCTTCTCATAGCGGGAAGCAAGAGAAGAATAGAGATCGCCCGGGTATCCTCTGTTCGATGGAACCTGATCCATCGTAATTGCCATTTCCTTGAGCGCATCGCAGAAGTTCGTCATATCAGTAAGGAGGACAAGAACCCTCTTTCCATCAAGAGCAAAATGCTCTGCAACTGAAAGCGCGAGGTCTGGAACAAGCGTGCATTCTACAGTCGGATCTGACGCAGTATGGATGAACATGATTGTCCTTGAGGAAGCGCCCGATGCCTCAAGCGTATCGCGGAAGAAAAGATAATCATCATACTTGAGTCCCATTCCGCCAAGAACGATTATATCGACCTCAGCCTGCATTGCTATGCGTGCCAGGAGCTCGTTATAAGGTTCACCTGATACGGAGAAGATAGGAAGCTTCTGCGATTCGACAAGCGTGTTGAAGACATCGATCATAGGAATACCTGTCCTGATCATCTTGTCAGGAAGGATTCTCTTCGATGGATTTACCGACGGACCTGCAATCTCAACCATGTTGGCGGTAAGCTCAGGGCCATTGTCCCTCGGTTTGCCTGCTCCATCGAATACACGGCCAAGAAGATCCTCGGAGTAGCTGACTCTCATCGGCACTCCCATGAACCTCACGCTGTCACCAGTGGAAACGCCCTGTCCCCCCTGGAAGACCTGCAGAGAAACAAGATCATTGTCAAGCTTGATTACGTTCGCATAGCTCTTTCCCTGGCTTGTGGTAATCTCCGCTAGATCCTGATTACGCACACCTTCGGCACGTACTGTTATAACGTTGCCGACGATGCTTTCTATCTTCGTATATATCTTCTGCATTATCTTACCCTCCCTTCATAAAACGATACGAGGTCACTCTTTCTCTTCTCGAAATCAGGACTGTCAGCCGGAGTTCCGTTCCAGTCGAGGAAGCGCTGTCTCAGTTCATTGAAGAACAATCTTGCGTCCTTCTTGTCCTCAAAGGAGAAAGAAGCTGAAAGAATCGAATGAAGGATGGAGAATGACTCCTTCTGCCTGTCAACAGGAACGACGGAATCGACAGGATCGAATGAGTTCTGCTGGAGATACACTGCGTCGAGGAATTCTCCCTTCTGATAAAGAACATAATCATCAAGGCTTGTGCCTTCCTCACCGACGACCTTCATCATCTCACCGACCTCATGACCACGTCTGAGGTAGCCATAGGCATCATCCACAAGGCTTCTTTCGATGATACCGTTGTATTTTGACCAGGAATCGAGAGGATCGATAGCAGGATACTTTCTTGCATCCGAACGCTCTCTGGAAAGACCATGGAAAGCACCTACAACCTTCAGCGTCGCCTGTGTCACAGGCTCTTCGAAGTTTCCGCCAGCTGGTGATACCGTTCCACCAATCGTGACTGTTCCAGTGCGTCCATCCCTGAGCCTTACCTTGCCTGCTCTTTCATAGAAGCCTGCGATACGCGACTCAAGGTATGCCGGGAATGCCTCATCGCCAGGAATCTCCTCAAGACGCCCTGACATCTCTCTCATAGCCTGAGCCCATCTCGATGTGGAGTCTGCGAGAAGAAGGACATCTAGCCCCATGTTCCTGTAATACTCAGCCATCGTGACAGCTGTGTATACTGAAGCCTCTCTTGCCGCGACAGGCATCGAGGATGTGTTACAGATGATGATTGTCCTCTCCATAAGGCTGCGGCCTGTCTTCGGGTCTGTAAGCTCAGGAAATTCCTTGAGAATCTCAACAACCTCACCAGCACGTTCTCCGCATGCCGCGATTATTACGATGTCGACATCAGCATTCTTCGATGTAAGGTGCTGCAGAACAGTCTTTCCAGCTCCGAAAGGACCAGGAATACAGTATGTACCTCCCTTGGCGACAGGAAGGAATGTATCGATGATCCTGATTCTCGTCACCATCGGATCCGTCGGTCTCACGCGCTCCTCATATCCTTCGATAGCGACCTTTACAGGCTGAGTGATAATCATGGAGAGCTCTTTCTCGTTTCCTTTCTCATCAGCAATCGTACAGATTGTCTCATGCGCCCTGTGCATGCCGTTCTCTGCGATGGACTTTATCGTCCACTCACCCTGAAGGGAGAACGGAACGAATATCATATGGGTGAAAAGACCTTCTGGAACAGTTCCGAAAGAATCGCCTGCAATGACTTTATCGCCGACCTTCTTCGTTGCGGTGAATTCCCATTCCTTATCTGGAAGAGGATCAAGATAGACACCTCGCTCAAGGAAGAATCCGCATTTCTCCGCAAGTTCCGGAAGCGGGTTCTGAAGACCATCGAATACCTGTGAAAGGAGTCCCGGACCAAGTTCTACCGAAAGAAGCTCACCTGTGAATTCGACTTCGTCCCCGACCTTGATACCTCCAGTCATCTCATACACCTGAAGTGAAGCAATACCGCCGGTGATACGTATGATCTCACCTTTCAGCCTAGAATCACCTACGCGGATGTATCCGACTTCGTTCTTGATTACCTGGCCGGAGAATGCGACATTGACCATGTTTCCATTCACGCCGGTTACTCGTCCTGTACTGACTGACATATAGACTCCTTATCTGAAAATATCTTCTTCTATGCTCTTGTAGAGCTTGTCGAACTCAGAGCGTCCCTGCTCCGGGCTGAAGGATGATGAAACCTCTATTATCTGAAGCTTCAATGAATAGATCATCAGGCTCTCTGCTGAGAATGGTGAGATGCTCTCATACGATGATAGGAAATCGAAATAAGAGGAAAGCACCTCACGTTCCGCCTTCAGAGGATCAGAGAGCGCAACTATCTCCCTAGCCCTGTCAGAGATGGATTTATCATCCGAGCCTTTTTCATATCCTGAGAAACCAAGCCTCTTCGCTCTTTCGTGATTGATTGCCTTATTGAGATCGGAAGCATATCTCCTGAAAGCCCTGACAACGCTGAGCGTCGCATCTCCCTCCCCTCCGGAGAGAACGGCAAGACGCATATCAGCCATATCGCGTCTGGAAAGATTCTCAGAACAGGCTTTCATGAATGAATCATATGAAATAGGCGGGGCCTGGTTCATTCTCAGCATTGGCAGCGATGCACCGAAATAGTAATACTCTGACATTACCCAAGAATCTCCTTCAGCGCATCTGAAAGATACGGAAGTATAAGACGTGTGCACTCTTCATCTGAATAATCGACATATCCAGAGCCATCCTTCTCGGAAATCCTGAAGCCGGATGCCGCAGAAGATGGCTTTATCTCAAGGCCGTTTCTTATCTCATCTGCGAATTCCTTCTTAAGATTATCTCCGAGGGAATCAAAAACAGATGACGGAAGCTCTATGTTCTTTCCGCTTACATCTGCAGCGACAGCGGCTTTGATAATCCCGGCCAGTTCCGGCAGAGATAAAGCCTTTCTGCATTCAGCCTTCAGAATAGCGGTGATTCTGCTCTCGATTTCATTCCTCAGCGAGAGAGAAGCGTTACGTGCTGCCTGCTGTATGGAAGCCCTAGCGGAGGATTCGAGAAGCTCTGCTTTCTTCTCAGCCTCTTTTATTATCCTCTCCTTCTCTTCCTCTGCACTCCGCAGGATCTCATCCCGCTGGGCCTTTGCCTCATCTATGATTCTTTCCTTCTCGCTGTTTGCTTTATCGAGACCTTCCTTTCTGATTGAATCAATAAGATCCTGAATCTGCTGTTCCATATAAACATCCTTGTCAAAGAAACTGATTAATATGATAAATCCTCAAAGTGAAAAACAAAACAGATTTTTTGATTAAAAAAGAAGAATAGATGTATTTCTCATATATATGATATATTCCTGCCTATGGACATTTCCGATATATTTTCCAGACCAGGAAAGGTCAGAGGAATATTAATCATAAAAAACCTGAAAACTGGCAGATCCTTCCTGAAGAAAACAGAAGACGCGGTAAAATCTTTCAAGGACGAGCGCTTTCATCTCGACCTGTCGATGCATGAATCAGAAGAGCTCCAGAGCGAGTATTCCTCGCTAGGACTGGAGCTGTTCACCATTGAACTCGATACCGAGGCAGGTCCGGACGATAATCTGGACACGCTGCTTGAGAAAAGGCAGCAGGAGCTTCTTGATAACGGAGTCAGCCTCTATTCCGGTCCATCTCGATAAGACGCCTTACGCCTTCGACGGCAACGAGGATTGCGGGAGATGTATCATGAAGCTGAGGGTTATCGAGTCCAAGCTTCTCCCTCTCCTGATTTGCCACTACGAAGAATGCCGAACCGCATCTGACGCCAAGATATGATGCGACTGTGAACAATGCAGCGCTCTCCATTTCAGATGCAAGGACACCTAGCCTCTTCCAGGCTTCCCACTTGTCATTAAGCTCATAGCTTACAGGCATCTTGTCAGGATCATGCTGGCCATAGAAGGAATCCTTGCACTGCACGACTCCGAGATGGTGCTTGTATCCGAGCTTCTCACTCGCTTCCTTGAGCGCTGTGACAACTGAATAATCAGCAACTGCAGGAAATTCTATCGGAGCATATTCGCGGCTGGTACCTTCTGCCCTGACAGCACCTGTCGCAATTACCACATCACCCCCAATTACCGGAAGTGCAATACCGCCGCATGTTCCCATCCTGATGAAGGTATCCGCGCCGCATTTATAAAGCTCTTCCATCGCTATCGAGGCACTCGGACCGCCGATTCCAGTAGATGTGACAGAGACCTTCTCTCCATCGAGATAACCTGTATATGTCAGGAATTCACGGCTATCAGCAACCATCTTGGCAGAATCGAGATGCTCGGCGATGAGAGGAACCCTTTTCGGATCTCCCGGAAGAATCACATATCTTCCGACATCGCCTTTCTTCGTATGAAGATGATACTGAATACCTGTTCCGTTCGTGTAATCAGACATAAGCCCTCCGAGAAAATAATATCATATTTTCCTATCTGTTTTTCATCATTTTCTATCAACATTTGAATGCGGAATATGTAGAATACGGCAGATATGAAAGAAAGGAATGCTTTATTACTACTTCTTCTGACATCCCTTATCTGGGGATTGTCATTTGTCGCACAGTCCGTATCCTCGGAAAGCGTCGGACCATTCACATTCAACGCAATCAGGCTTCTGATAGGTGCAATCGTCCTGATTCCATTCGTGATTCCCGTTCTGAGAAAGCACAAAGGCGACAGGATATATTTCAAAAAACTCATAAAAGGCGGAATCGTATGCGGCATATGCCTCGCGTCCGCCGTTGTGATACAGCAGATCGGCGTATCATACTCCGGAGCAGGAAAAGGAGGATTCATCACATCCCTCTATATAATCCTGGTTCCATTCTTCTCCATCGCACTCGGCTCGAAAATCGGGAAGGGAATCTGGTTATCGGCAATAATAGCGCTGATCGGAATGTATCTTCTTTCAATAGGAGAAGGCTTCTCGATAACAAAAGGCGATATCTATCTCATAATCTGCGCCATATTCTTCGCATTCCATATCATCGCGATTGACAGACTTGGAAAGGATGTCGATGGAATTGCTCTCTCGGCAGTGCAGTTCCTGTCAGCTGGAATACTCTGCATCCCCGGCATGATTGCAGAAGGCCCTGAGCTTTCAGCGATAACAGCTGCATGGCTCCCGATATTCTATGCAGGCGCATTCTCCTGCGGTATCGCATATACGCTGCAGGTTGTCGGACAGCGCTATGTCAGACCTGAGCATGCGGTATTCGCGCTATCGCTTGAAAGCGTATGGGCTGCAATCGGAGGTGCACTGATCCTCTCAGAGCGTCTTACCCCACGAGAGCTTGCAGGCTGCATTCTAGTATTCGCTGCAGTTCTTGCCGCACAGCTCATCCCATCAGGTCAGAGTTCGACGTAAGTCTTCCCCATTCCACCATCATCGGGAAGCGCAAACCGGTAATCCTTCACATCACGGCGTTTCCTGAGGTACTCGTGGATACCTCTGGAAAGTATACCATCACCATAGCCATGGATAATCGAGAAGGAGGAAAGACCTGAGAGAACGGCAGCCTCAAACTGATCATCGAGTCTTCTGAGCGTCTCCTCAAGCGTCAGGCCTCTGACATCCATTGTGTACTCAGCTTTTCTGGAAGATGATGAGAACTGCACGCTTGCCTTTTCCGGTTCCTTCTTTATATTCCGATGTCTTATCATGGAACGTGAAATCGCCATCTTGAGACCATTGTCCAGCTGTACGACAGCTTTATCATCGCTTACAGATACAACAACACCAGGTGTATGCATAGATCCGCACTCTACAGCATCTCCCGCTTCAAGAGGCGTGTTATCGCTTATTTCCTCGATGACAAGCTCCTCTTCTTCCTCTTTCTTCTTCTCGATGGAATCAGTGAAGGTCCTTACCTTCTTCGTCTTCTCCTTGGTAAGCGTACCGGTTCTGACCTCCATCACCAGCTTCTCAAGCTTCTTTCTGCTATCCCTCAGATAGTCATTGATTTCCTTGATTCCTTCCTTTCTCAAGCTACTCTCAAGTTCCCTGATATGCTCTTCCTTCTCCTGAAGCTCTTTCTCCGAAACCTCAAGTTTCTTCTTCAGCAGGGACATCTCCGTTATCTTTCTATCGAGAGCTCTTTCCTTGGAAATCAGGGCCTGTATGATCTTTCCCGCAGTCTTCT
This sequence comes from Candidatus Ornithospirochaeta stercoravium, assembly GCA_017694915.1. Taxonomy (GTDB): domain Bacteria; phylum Spirochaetota; class Spirochaetia; order Sphaerochaetales; family Sphaerochaetaceae; genus Ornithospirochaeta; species Ornithospirochaeta stercoravium. Next base: position 8,917 of record JADIMF010000147.1, on the reverse strand, counting down.
CCCCACCACGAAGCGCAAGAGAAGCGCTTTCTGTAATTTCCTTAGGCATCCCAGAGCGCTTTGCAGTCGCTATTGCATGGCTGTCTCCGGGTATACCTTCCAGAACCCTGTATGTAGGAAGCCCTGATCGTTCATCGAACTCCATGGAAGCATTCATCATCCTCTCTTCGGAATAAGCGAAGCTCTTTACTTCAGGATAATGCGAAGTAATAAGCGTAAGCGCGGCATGGGTGGAGAAATAAGTAAGGATCGACCGCGAGAGCGCTGCGCCCTCCTCCGGATCCGTTCCCGAACCGAGCTCATCGAGGATAACAAGCGAAGCGCTATCCGCCTTTCTTGCTATCTCTGCGATATTCTTCATATGGGAAGAGAATGTCGAAGCTGAATCGAGTATCGACTGGTTATCTCCGATATCTGCAAAAAAGGAGGAATAAACAGGCAGAACTGAGCTTTCTGAAGCTGTCACATATCCTGAAATCTGATTGAGCATAGCAAGAAGCGCAACCGTCTTCATGGTGACGGTCTTACCGCCTGCATTCGCTCCTGAAAGCACGAGCGCGACGACATTATCAGGGAGCGCTATATCGATAGGAACAGCACTTTTGCCTAGAAGAGGATGACGCGCGGCAATAAGGGAAAGCGTATTTCCGTTCTGAGGATGAGAGGCTTTCTCCCTCCTTGCCCAAAGCGCGAATGAATAGTGGAAATCGAAATCGATTACCTCTGAAAGCATCTTCTTCATTATCGGGAGAAGATCCCGCACCTTGTCGGAAAGCTCATGGAGAATTTTCATCTTCTCGCTCCTGATCCTTTCCTCTGCTATAACGGCATCGTTATTCAGCGCTACAAGCTGAAAGGGCTCAGCAAAAAGCGTGTTACCGGATGCGGAGGAACCTGATATGCAGCATTCAATCGAATTCTTCTGATCGCTTCTGATTGGTATTACCACACGTTCATTACGATAAAGAGGCTCACTCTGCTGTACGCTCTCCCTGTGGGATGAGATGAACGATGCGGAAAAACGCATTCTCTCAGCCCTGACCTCATCTCTCTTTCTTATCAGAGGAAGAAGACGAGGATGATTCTCAGTTACATTGCCCTCCTCATCCAGTGATGAAAGTATCTCTTCGGAAAGTTCCCTGTCAGTATCATGTATCTCATCCTCTTTCTGAAGGAATGAAAGCATCGAGATATATGAATGCAGGAACTCGCCTGCCCTGTAGATATCAGAACCGGGGAAATCTGCATGGGTATGCTCTGCGTAATCAAAGAGATCCGAAATATATGGAAATGGATCAGGGGCAGCTCCAGATAGCAGATTAATATATTCCCCGATCTTGCCGGCACGTCTTTCGATTACCGCTCTGTCATCTGTGATGAGCTTTATCGATATATTCTCCTTCCCTTCGGGGGAAAGCGCTCCCTTTTTTATGATATCAAGTACTTTATCAAGCTCTGCATCAGACGCTGTCCGTTCTGTAATAATCACTTTCTTCTGTTCCTAAGGTAAAATGGCGTACGCTCTTCTATTGCACAGAGCATCCTCAGATAGCTTTCATACCGCTCGCTGTTGACCTTCCCTTCTTCAACAAGAAGCGGAACCGAGCAGCCATCCTCTCCGTGATGAAGGCAGCCCGAGTACTGGCAATGAACATCATGCAATTCCGGAAATGCTTCAGAGAGAAGATGAGGATCCTCGAATGGCACTTCTATCTCCCTCACTCCGGGAGTATCGATGATGGCGATTGAATCCTTCTCGATATAAAGAGCGTGATTCGTCGTATGCCGTCCTCTGTTGTATTTCCATGAAATCTCACCCGTCCGCTGTCCGGCATCAAGGAGGGTGTTTATCAATGTCGACTTACCAACTCCGCTCTGACCGACAAAAGCCGTTACAGAACCAGAAAGGATTTTCTTGAGCTCTTCAATCCCTTCCCCTGTCTTGGATGAGGCAGCAATGATTCTGAATCCAAGAGATGAATAGAGATCAATGCTCTCCTTCATATCCTCCAGACCTTCGTCGGCTTTATTGACAACGATAAGTATTTCTGCCCCCGCTGATGATGCAATTGCCCTGTCGAGGAATCTCGGGCGGAATGGTGGAGATGATGGAGATACGACGATGGCAGTCCTGTCCTGATTCGCGCTTATCGTCTGGTTCATCTCCTTCTTCGTATTCCATCTTCTGAATGCGCTTCTTCTATCTTCTATTGATACGATCAGAGCTTCTGTCTCAGAATAAGGCTCACCAACTGCAATGTCACCGACAGCTACAGGATTATACTCCGCCTCATCCTTCTTCATCACCTTCCCTTTGATCCTTGCTGTATAAATCCTGTGATCATCAAGGGAATATGCCAGATATATATTGTTTATTGCTCGTCTGATCTGAAAGCGCATGGAATAAATATATTATCTTCTGCTGTTTTTTGCATCCATGATTCCTGGAGCAGAGCATGATAATTCCATTTACCGGCAAACCGAATAAAAAGTCTTTTATTATTGCTTTCAATTAAATTAATATTGTTTTGATTTATAAAAGATATTATTTTACTGTATTATGATAGCTTTTTTATTCATAATCATATCATTTCATTGAATAATACTTCCAATCCATATAATATGAATTTAAATCAGTATTGCAGTAATTTCAGAACAACTGAATCAGATAGCGAATATGAATCATAAATCAATGAAATGATTGACTTGGATATAGAAGCTATAAATTTCTGGTATCGATTAACAAATTTTACCAGCATTATACACTGAAGCAATAGCATATATAATCAATTGACATATAGAGAAAGAACTGAGAGCATCCTTATATGTTCTCGCTGAAGAAATGCATAGAACCCGGGTGCAATGCTTTTACATTCGATGGTCATGATTACTGCTTCCACCATTCTGAAAACAAGGAGAAGCTTTATTCTGAAACTGTCAGAATGCTTACAAGAAGCAGGGAATTCAGGAACATATCCATTGTTGCAGCACCTTTCAGGAATCTGAAGGTGAAGAAGAACATGAAGATCATCGGCTCGAATTTCTCTTTCGGTGTTTTCGAGAACTGCATATTCGATTCGGTTTCCCTGTATTCAGTATTCTTTGATTACTGCGTATTCCGATCATGCGTCTTCAGAAACTGCGATATACGCTATGCAATCTTCTCTGGCTCATCATTTACAGATACGGTAATCAGCAATTCGAATGCCATATACTCGAATTTCATGGGAATAAACGCAGAAGACTGCGATTTCTCGTCAAACGACTTCTATTACACGAACTTCTCGCTTTCAAAGCTGGTGGATACATCACTTGATGACTGCAATCTCAAGAGGACAAGTTTCCGCTCCTGCATAACCAAGGGTGTAACATTCCGCTACTCGAATCCGGAAGAGGCTTTTTTCAGGAAGGAAGAGCCGTATACGATAATGTAGGTGCATATGAAGATCATACCCCACTTCTCAGCTGAAGGATTATCAAATGAATACCTCATCGTCGATGATGAGGAAAATGGAATCATCGTTGACCCAGCCCATGTTGATGGGGAGCTTCTCGAGATTATAGAGAAGATGTGCAATCGTCTTGTAGCTGTTCTGATTACACATAAACATCAATCACATACTGCCGGACTCGGAACTTTATTGAAGATATATAATCTTGATGTTTATGCATTCGAAAAGTCGATAAACGGAATAAAAACGATACAATTCAAAGACGGCGAAACAAAGAGAATAGGAAGCCTTGATGTAAAAGCCCTCCTCATACCAGGGCATTCCATGGATTCACTTGTATATTCAATAGATGGTGCAATATTCACCGGCGATACTCTTTCCTCAGGAAGCGTTGCAATGACGGAAAGCTTCGTAGAGAAGGAACTGCTGATAAAATCGCTTGAGAGGAAAATCATGTGTCTTCCGGATAATACCCTGATCTTCCCCGGTCACGGCGCACCATCAAAGCTGAGAATCGAGAAGATGCTCAATCAGGATATGCTGGAATCAGAAGCGGCAACTACTGGGAAAGCTTATCGATTATCTTAGAAAATCTTTCAGGCAAAGCCGCCTCAAAGTGCATTCTCTCCCCTGTTGTCGGATGGGTTATCTCAATGGAATAAGCATGCAGCATAAGCACCGCGTCCTTCATTCTCGGATCGACAACCCCATAAATAGGATCTCCAAGAATCGGGTGACCGATATGCTTCATGTGAACACGTATCTGATGCGTTCTTCCGGTATATATGCGGACATCAAGAAGTGAATAGCCATCAAGATCCATAAGCACGTCATACGATGTTTTTGCATAACGTCCTTTTGAGATATCATCAACAGCTCTGTATTTCTTCCTGTCCTTCGGATCTCTTTCAATTCCTGTCTCAATTACACCATGAGGAAGCGTGAAGCGGCCTTTGACGATTGCCCTGTAATGCTTCTCGGTGGAATGCTCTGCAAACTGCCTCTGAAGTTCCGCAAGACTTGGAGGATTCTTCGCGATAACCATGACACCAGATGTGTCTTTATCAAGACGATGCACGATACCAGGACGATCATCCTCAGATGCTGCAAAGTCGTCACCATACATCGCCAGCAGAGCATTTGCGACAGTTCCGTTATGAACCCCGGCACCAGGATGCACAACCATCCCCTGCGCCTTGTTTATCACAAGGATATCATCATCCTCATAGAGAATATCGAGGGGAATAGATTCCGCTTCAAGACCTTCAAAGACCTCTTCGTCATATTCAAGATGAACAGAATCCCCTTCCTTTACCTTGGAGCTTTTCTTGCTTCTCTTTCCGTTTATGGAAATAACCATGGAGGCTGAGGAGAAAAATGACCGCTGTACGCCCTGCAAAGAGATTACGGAATCAACCCTTCCATCGCTCTCAGCAATATAATCCTCACTGTGATGCCGTATCATCTGATAAATATCCTATAAGCCAGTCAGTACCAGCTATAATCAGCGACAATCCACCTGCAATAAGCGCCTGATGAAGCACCTTAGTGGCATCATCATTCGGTGTCGGCATTCCGAGTGAAGAAGCTAATGAATAAACACCCATTGCAACAGGAAATGTGATTACAAGCGAACCGAAGAAGATTGATTCAGCCCTTCTCAGCTCATGTGACCAGATAGGAAATTCATCTTCTTCATATGGCTCATATTCATATTCGATTTTATCGGCAGACAGAGGAGCGATAACCAATAGGAATATCAATAGAGCGGCAAGTATCCTTCTCATTTTCTGCTGTAATCCCTTTCTCCGAAGATCGCAGTTCCTATACGCACTTCAGTCGAACCATATTCCAACGCGGTCTCCCAGTCAGCTGACATTCCCATGGAAAGCGTATCAACAGTATCTGCAATCTCCCTGACTCTATCATAAAGAGCCTTTGTCTTCGAGAAGGCAGCTCTATTCTTCACATCATCTCCACCTAATGGACCAACTGTCATAACTCCCTTCAGCCTGACATGAGAACAGGATGAGAGAATATATCCAGCGCCTTCAAGAAGCTCTTCCTCGCTTCTGAATCCAGACTTCTGTTCCTCTCCAGAGGAATTGAATTCAAGAAGGACATCCATCGTGATACCAAGCTCCGCAGCTTCCTTCTCAATCTTATCTATAAGAGGAAGCGAATCGACGCTTTCGATTCTGTCGCACCATTCGATTGCTTTTCTGACCTTGTTTCTCTGGAGCTGCCCGATAAGAAAAACCTTCATTCCATCGGGACGCTCACCCTTTGGAGGAAATTTCTCACGCATTTCCTGAACTCTGTTCTCTCCGAAGAGACGCGCTCCCTGCTCATATGCTTCAAGCACCGCTTCATATGGATGGAATTTGGAAACAGCGACAAGTGCCGCTCTTCCATTGAGTTTATCTGAAGAAGTTTTGTAATCAGTCATGCTTTGATTTCCTTACCATATCAAGATGCTCATCGTCAATCTTCTTCAGATCATTCTTATACTTCTTCCTGAGTTCTCTTCTTTCCTCAAGCCAATCTGTATATATAGCAATCTGTGCCTTTATTTCCTCGTTTCTTGCGGTTATAGACGGATTTGCCTTCACAATTCTGCTATAACGCTTCCTGAAATCGATACGGTACTTCTCGAGATTTTCCTCAAGGCGTTTCTTAAGCTCATCAGCAAGCTCTGCTTTACCTTCACCATAGAGCACCTTGAGCTTGTCATTAAGCTCTGCACGCATCTCGCGGATTCTCTTGAGACCTTCTCTGAAGTGAATCATCTTCATTACAGAAAGCGTGGTATCAACAGCGACAAGAGAAACAATACCAAGAGATACTGTATGGATAGCCGCATCAGGTATCTTATCTATGAGAGAAGAAACCACAGGATTAACGATATACTCAAGGACAATGCCCATGATACCGAAAAGCGTGGAGTTAAGAAGACATACCCTTCCATTTATATTCACTCTGTGTTTCGAATAATCCCAGAGCTTGACTGAGAAAAGCTTCTCAAGAAGCCATGATGTGAAATACTCAAGTATTGAAGTAAGAAGCAATGCAAGTATAAACACAAGCACAGGATAGCTATTGAGAGGCTCTAGGAAGATGATTACTATCAGGCCACCGAATCCATATATTGGAAGATACGGTCCATAGAGAAAGCCTCTGTTCACAAAGCGCTTCTTCGGAATCGAGCAATATGTAACCTCGCACAGATATCCGAAGAACGAATATATGAAGAAAGCGATGATATATCTATCAAGCATATAGAAAGATTAAACCAAAGATTGATAATACGGAAGATGCAGTCTTTCATGCTGAATGTCTACATAAGCATCCAGAAACATGAACGGTAGCAAAGTCTCTGTTTGCATTTTTCAATCATTTTTACAACAAATATGTAAAAAAGGTATTTACACGAATCGCAATAACATGCATAATCGTCACCGTTGATTAAACGGAGGATTAGCTCAGCGGGAGAGCGCTTGCCTTACAAGCAAGATGTCACAAGTTCAATCCTTGTATCCTCCACTAGAAAGGCTCCTTACAACGTAAGGAGTTTTTTCATATCCAGACATAATGCGTGTACCATTTCTGTACCACTACTTGAAATAGAAATATATGGGAAGTACAATCGTTTTGCTGGTTCAATGGAGGAGAAAAGACCAGGCAGTATTCCAGAAATATCCAATTTCTGTGTTCCTCCATTAAGTCGGTCCTGTGCCGGCTATTATTATGCACAGACAAGGCGGTTCATATGAACAGAAAGGCTAGCCTTACCGATCTGCCGGTCGTATTTCTTCTTGCTATGCTCTGCTGCTTCCTGTGGGGAAGCGCGACACCAGCAATAAAGGTCGGTTACGAGATTTTCGGAATTGATAGTGCAGACACACTTTCAATTATTCTATTTGCAGGAATAAGATTCTTCCTCGCTGGAATACTCATTATTTTCTTCCAGTCTCTCATGGCAGGCCATTTCATCAAGCCTGAGAAAGGTTCGTTCCCTTCTATCTTCATTCTTTCGCTTGCGCAGACGATGATTCAGTATTTCTGCTTCTATGTAGGTCTTGCACATACAAGCGGAGTTACAGGAACAATCCTTTCTGGAACATCAGGGTTCTTCTCGATTCTTCTTGCAAGCCTTCTTTTCAGATACGAGAAGCTTACGCTTCCTAAAATCATAGGATGTATCATGGGCCTCATGGGCGTAATAGTAATGAATGTCTCCTTCAAGGGAGGTACATCATTCCATTTTGCGCTTAATGGTGAATTCCTAGTTCTTCTTTCAGCTGTCTCCCTCGCTGTTTCAGGAATACTCGTAAAAAAGTTCTCAACACGTTTCAGCGTCGTCATGCTCAGTGGTTATCAGTTTATAATCGGTGGTCTTGTGATGATTATCGTTGGCTTTGCTCTTGGAGGAAGAATAAACCTTGTTTCTCAGGTATCCGCTTATATCCTCCTGCTTTATATGGCTATGATATCAGCAGTAGCATATACCGTATGGGGAATCCTCATGAAGAATAATCCTGTAAGCCGTGTCTCAATCTTCAACTTCATGACACCGCTTTTTGGAGTTCTCCTTTCAGCAATCTTCCTCGGAGAAGTCGAGCAGGCACTTCAGCTTAACAAGCTTCTTGCATTGATTCTCGTCTGTGCCGGTATTTACGTTGTAAACAGGAAATACGGCAAGAGCGAGTGATTGTCCGTTTGCAATATTCAATTCATCCCAGGTGCAGCATGTATCTGGGATTTTTTCAATCATGAACGTTTAATATGCCCTTTTAACGCTTTGGATATGATATAATAAATACAAGGTGTGATTGGGAAATCAGGAATGAAAAGATTCATCGTTGGCGACATCCATGCAAGATTCGATCTTCTGAGGAATGTACTGGACAAAGCGGGATTCAATGAGGATGAAGATGTTCTCTACTCTGTCGGAGATCTTTGTAATCGAGGCGATAAACCAGTCGAGACGCTTTTCTTTCTTATGTCCCTCCGTGATTTTCGTCCTGTACTGGGCAATCATGATGCATGGCTCGAGGAATATCTCTGCACAGGAATTCCTGATCCTTCCTGGACAAGGAAAAACGGTGGAGATATCACATGCCGGGCAATGAGGAAACTCAGCAGGAAAAACAGGGAGATGCTGAGGCTCTGGCTAAGAACATTTCCCATTTTCCGCATTGAAAATGATCTGATAATCGTTCATGGCGGCTTTCCTTCTGAATACACGGAAAAAGAACTCATAGAGCTTTCTAAGGTATCGAGGCCATCTCCGTTATCTGCAATATATTCAGAGGCATATGAAGATGAGAACCATGACTGGATGGAAGAGATGGTATGGGACAGGGATTATCTCTTCTCAGCAACTCCTGAATCGAGAAAAATGCCGTACTGGATGCCGAGGCACGAGATCAAGCCAATCGAAACAGCCAAGACAATATTCACAG
>JADIMF010000146.1 GCA_017694915.1 Candidatus Ornithospirochaeta stercoravium | reverse complement strand
TCGGGTTGTCATTCACTGTATCGATAACAGATTCAACCACTTCTCTCACAGCTTGAATAAACTCCGGTTCGGAAGGATTCCTCCTTTCAACATCCATCATGAAATCATCGAGTCTGTACATATAGCCTCCGATTTCAGCTTAAGACAGCATATTGCAGTCGTCAAGAAAAAGCTTTTCGCAACTTTTTGGGCAATATTCTGCATTAATCCGCAAAATAATTCATAAATTATGATGATATTCGCAATATTCTTTTTTACTACCTGGCAAATTCCGCTTTATGGCTTATTGCCGCATCTAGCGTTATAATCAGCACATGAACAGAAGAGATACGATAATATACAGAACCGCTCTGATACTCATAGGACTTGAGATTCTCATTACATCTTTTTCGATTCTCCTTCGTCCTGTATCAGATGCATTTCTCATCGCTTCCGGCGTTATCATCCTGATCACATGCATCCCTGCTTTATACGGCTTCATCGTTAAATATGTGATTGACAGGAGGAAATGATGTATCTTCTGGACCCTACCTGGCTTCCGTTTGCGAATCTGATGCTCCGGCACGTCTACAGCGTTCTTCTCATATGCTCAGACTATGACAGATTCATGCTCGATGAAGACGGAAGAGTCGAGGAAGAGCTTTATAAGGAATATACAGAACTCGGGCTTTCAAACCCTCCGAAGATCACACATACGACAAATGAAATCGATGCGCTCCGTCTTATCGATGAACGTCATTTCGATCTTGTCATCTCCATGCTCGATCTTGGATCTGACAGAGTCGAGGGGCTTGCAAAAGCCATCAAGGAAAAGCGGCCGAATATGCCTGTGATCGCACTATCCCCCTCTCCTGATCACAGGAAGGCAAGAGAGCTCAGAGGCGAGAACTGCCCTTACATAGATTACCTTTTCTACTGGCAGGGCAACCCTTCTATTTTCCTTGCGATGGTCAAACTTGTCGAGGACAAGATGAACGCCGACCACGACACCGACGAGGCAGATGTCCAGGTCATCCTTCTTGTAGAGGATTCGGTAAGATTCATCTCATCGTTCTTACCGGAGATGTACACAAGCCTGATACGGCAGAACAGGCACTCAATCCAGGAAGCCCTCAACGAATGGGGCAAGACACTGAGAATGAGGGGACGCCCTAAAATTCTTCTCGCTACGGATTACGAGGAGGCGTGGAACCTCTATTCCTATTACAGAACAAACATCCTTGGCGTTATAACTGATGTCAATTTCCCTTCAGAAGAAGGAAGAGAAGGTTCAGGGCTAAGGCTTTCGAAGCGGATAAAGGACGACAATCCAGAAGTGCGAGTGCTTGTGCAGAGCACCGAGATTGAAAACAGAGAAGATGCGGAGAAGCTCGGAGCAGGTTTCCTGTGGAAGCTCTCCCCCTCTCTGCTGCAGGATCTTGAGAATCATTTCGTTTCGGAATACGGCTTCGGACCTTTCATCTTCCGCGATCCTGAGACGGGAAAGGAAATCGCAAGGGCGAACACGATGAAGGAAGTACAGGAAACGATAAGGACCATTCCGATTTCCTCCTTCAGATACCATTCAAAACGCAATGATTTCTCACGCTGGCTGAGAGCACAGTCGCTCTATACGCTTGCGACGATGATAAAGAACATCAATCTCGATTCCGGCCTCGCCGATGAGGAAGTAAGGGATCTTCTATACACGACTATCCGCGATTACAGGGCAGAACGCACAAGAGGCGTCATCGCAGAGTTCTCCCCTTCCTCATATGATGATACCGTGCTCTTCTCGAGAATCGGCAAAGGTTCCATGGGAGGAAAAGGAAGAGGCCTGGCATTCATCGCAATGGAGATGAAGGCAAATGGCGTCAAGGAGAAATATCCTTCCGTTTATCTCTCGATTCCGAGGACAATCGTAATAACAACGGAGCTTTTCGATGCTTTCCGCCAGCTGAACAACCTTGAGAATATCGATTATGAATCGATGACGGATGATGAGATACTGAGGCTTTTCCTGGATGCGAAGATTCCTGAAATACTCGACAGAGATCTAAGGGCGGTACTGAGAGTACTGAAAAAACCGCTTTCAATACGCTCATCATCGCTTCTCGAGGATTCACATTTCCAGCCCTTTGCCGGTGTTTACCAGACATCGATGATATCGAACAGGGGAAGTGATGATAAAAGACTATCCGAACTCAAGAAGGCCATAAAAACAGTCTGGGCATCGACATATTTCTGGGCCGCAAGGGAATATCTCAGAAGCACTCTTCACTCACTTGATGAGGAGAAGATGGCAGTCATCATACAACAGATAACAGGTTCAGAGCACGACGGATACTGGTATCCCAACATCTCCGGAGTTGCCAGATCGCTCAATTACTACCCTATTCCAGGACAGAAAGCGGAAGACGGAGTGGGAATGCTTTCATTCGGACTCGGCAAGATGATTGTCGATGAAGGTACGTCATTCAGGTTCTGCCCCGCAAAACCAAGGATGCCCTCCGACTCGCTTTCCGGAGAGTCATCAAGCCAGGACAGGTTCTATGCGCTTGATCTCAATTCGGATTTTGCCCCTCTTGAGAATTCAGATAATCTCATAGCGAGGAACATCGCGGAAGAAGCGACAGCCTTCCCCAAGGCCTTCAAGGGAATCGCATCGGTACTCGATCCGATGACAGGTATGGTTTCGGAATCAATGAGAGCAGAAGGCATAAGAATCCTGACATTCAACGGTGTTCTGAAATATGACACCATTCCGCTTGCCAGAATCATAAGCGACATGCTCAAGCTCGGAGCTGAATCAATGGCAGAACCGGTTGAGATGGAATTCGCCGTAGACACAGAGCATGCCGATCGCCCTGATTTCTCCATACTTCAGATAAGGCCTATCTCGGGAACGGCGGGATACACATATGTCCCGATAACAGAGAGCGATAAGGATAATGCACTCATCTATGCTGAAAAGGTGATGGGAAACGGCATCATCCCTGAAATCCACGACATCATCACGATAAAACCGGAAGTGTTCAGCACAAAGGACATGCCGGAAATGGCTCTGGAGCTGGAGAAGCTGAACAGGAAGGCTGAAGGGAATTATGTCCTCATAACAGCAGGCCGACTCGGATCTTCAGACAGATGGCTTGGAATACCCTGCACATGGTCCCAGATATCAAAGGCTCATGTGATAGTGGAAACTGGACTGAAGGAGCTTCAGGCAGAACCTAGTCAGGGAACTCATTTCTTCCAGAATATGACCTCCCTGGGGTGTCTCTACCTTACCGTCAATCCTATGTATAATGATGGGGAATTCCGCTATGAGGAAATCGCAAAGCTGAATCATGTGGAAGAGACAGAGTATTTCCTTCATGTGCGCTCTGATGATGAGCTTGTCATCAAAGCCAGCGGACTAGAAAGCAGAGCCGTGATAAGGCTCAAGGAGCAGAAATGATAACTTCACTTTACACACCTACGCACGTCCTTCTAGGTGAAGGCGCGGAGGAAAAAGCCGGAGAAGAGCTCAGAAAGGAAGGAGCAAAAAAGGTCCTGATACATTACGGCTCAGAAAGAGTCGTCACAACCGGTCTTATGAAGAAGGTAACGGACCAGCTTGATAACGAAGGAATATCCTATGTGCTTCTTGGCGGCGTCAAGCCGAATCCAAGAGTTTCTCTTGTCAGAGAAGGTATTGCACTTGCAGAGAAAGAAGGTGTCGATTTCATTCTTGCAGTTGGAGGAGGATCGGTAATCGACAGCGCAAAGGCTATCGCATATGGTCTTTATGATAAAACAGGGGATGTCTGGGATTTCTATTCAGGAGCAAGAGTGCCACGGGGGTCATACCCGATCGGCGTAATCCTCACACTCGCAGCAACAGGCTCCGAGATGAGCGACAGCTCCGTCATAACGAACGAAGAGGGAAATCTAAAGAGAGGTTGCAACACAGATTACTGCCGTCCTCGCTTTGCTCTCCTGAATCCTGAGCTTACATATACAGTACTGCCTTATCAGACATCATGCGGTACTGCGGATATCATGATGCACACGATGGAAAGATACTTCCATGCAGGAAAGACTCTCGAACTTTCAGACAATCTTTCAATCGCACTCCTGAAGACTGTTGCGGAAAACGGCGTAAAGGCTCTGTCCAATCCAAAGGATTACGAAGCAAGAAAGAACCTCATGTGGGCCTCTTCCCTATCTCACAATGGCTTGATGCAGATGGGAAATGACCAGCGTGGTGACTGGTCCTGTCATCAGATAGAGCATGAGCTTTCGGGAATGTATGATGTGGCACATGGCGCAGGGCTGACTGCAATCTGGGCATCCTGGGCACGTTATGTATACACGAAGGATCCTGAAAGATTCGCAAAGCTTGGTGCAGGAGTTTTCGGAATAAAGAGAACAGCTTCTCCAGAGCGCGATGCGGAAGAAGCAATCAAGGCATTCGAGAACTATTTTGCTTCCATCCACATGCCGACATCGCTTAAGGAGCTCGGTATAAACCCATCGGATAAGGAAATCGATGAGCTTGCTGAGAAAGCAACTTTCTTCGGAAAGAGGACAATCGGAGCTTTCATGACGCTTGGAAAGGATGCGATAAAGGCAATCTATACAGCCGCAAGAAAGTAAGCTAAAAGCCAATTAACAACACAAAGGCAGCATCAAGCAGGTGCTGCTTTTTCATTCAATCCAAACCTGAAAAATACCAGGATAGAAACAACATCGATTTCTATAAAATGATTTTTAAGAACCAAATAATAGCGATTGGCGTGATTTTTGGAACATAAAAATCATTTGTCATATAAATACTATATAATTTAAAGGTTGGGATCCTTTTAGACAGCCCCTATCGTAACAACATAGAAGTCCGGGTTATCACACTCTTCCGAGAAAATAATCCCAGAGCGTATTCTTCGGAGGCGCTGCTGTTATATCGATTCTCTCCTTCTTCACTGGATGGATGAATGTGATGTGCCGTGCATGAAGGCAGATACCTCCATCTGGATTGGATCTCTGTGCCCCATATTTCAGATCGCCCTTTATATGTATCCCAAGAGCTGCAAGCTGGGCTCTGATCTGATGATGACGGCCTGTATGGAGGTCAATCTCCAGAAGATGATAATTATCAGAAGAAGCAAGCACCTTATATGAAAGCTTTGCTATCTTCGAGCCTTTTCTCTCCTTATT